>CALQOD010000070.1 GCA_943332105.1 Chitinophaga pinensis
CATTCAGAATATTCAACATGGTAGGCGCTGAAGTTTTAACTGCTTCTTTACCTTCTAATGGAAATGGTACTTACCATATGGATTTATCGCATCTTTCTCAGGGATTATATTTCGTTGAGATAAACAATGCAACTACTAAGACAGTAAAGAAAATTCAGATTCTGAAATAATAAAAGCTGGAAGTATTAATACAAAGAGGGGTGCAGTCCATAATCGCATCCCTCTTTTTTTATATTTATTAGTAACTTTATTTTACCTTTGTGAACTATTATTGAATACTATTTAAGAATGAAAAAATGGTTGCTTCTTTTCTGTTTGATTCCTTTGCTTAGCATCGGACAAACACATCGATGTGTAACGGATAGTTTACATCGATACAAGCTAGCTATCGATCGGGAATATAAATTAAGATATCAAAACATAGAGCAATCCTTACAATATCATCAATTGCATAAGGCCACAACAAATGATAGCGCTTATACAATACCGGTAGTTGTACATATTATTTACCATACTGACAATGCATCCGTAGAAAATATTTCAGATGAACAAATACAGAGTCAGATTGATGTTTTAAATGAAGACTACAACACCAACAATGAAAATATTTTAGATGTCCCAACTATATGGCAACCATTAGTACGAAATAGTAAGATAAAATTTGTATTGGCCAATACTGATACGAATGGTAACTACACAACTGGTATAAATAGAACAGCAACAAGTATTACTAGTGCTTTTTCAATCTTTGATAATCGTATTTTTAGTAAAGTAGATGGAGGAGATGATGCTTGGAATAGTAATTTCTATTTAAATATCTGGGTTTGTGAATTAGAAAATAATATTCTTGGATTTGCTGCATTTCCTGGAACGACATCCAATAGCGATGGTGTTGTCATTAACTATAAAGCATTCGGACGATTTAAAAATACAATTGCACCTTATAATTACGGACGTACCGCAACGCATGAAGTTGGACATTGGTTAAATTTAGTACATATTTGGGGCGATGATAATGGGGCTTGCAGTAATGATGATGCTATAGCAGACACTCCTAAACAAGCGAATTCAAATACACGTTGTCCTTCATTTCCAAAGACTGATGCATGTACTGATACCGCTCCTGGAATCATGTACATGAATTACATGGATTATACCGATGATAGGTGTATGAGCTTTTTTACTAATCGCCAGGTGGAGCGAATGAAGCAGGTGTTGGCTACTTTACGCAATTCTATAGTGGCTTCTAACGGACTTGCGTCACCGAATATTAATCAATCTGATTTATCTATTGACTCAATAGAAAACCCAGTCACCTATTCGTCTAACCGTTGCTTTCAGCCGAAAGTAAAAATCAGAAACAACGGAAATACAACCCATTCAAACATTACATTTAATTACGCTGTTTCTGCAGGAATATCGAAGAACTATGTATGGAAAGATTCAATTCAGTCAGGAGAAACAAAATGGGTGGAGTTAGATGAAATAGGAGGTGACCTTGGAAGTAACTTGTTCGAGGTTCGTATTGTAAATATAGATTACAATCGTGTCAACAATTACAAGAGTGCGTCATTCAGAATTAATAACACTTCTACTTTTAACTGCGCAATTTCATCTTCAATTGCGATTTATCCGAATCCTTTTACGAATAGCAATGTTTTAACTATTGATGCAAATTATCCTGAAAGTCAGAAAGCGACAATTAAGATTTACTCGAATGATGGAAAAATGGTTTACTCCAAAGAATTTAAATTTAATCCAAAGGACAAACTTGAATTAAGTAGTTTAGAACTAAGTGCTGGATTATATCAGATGGAATTCAACGGGGAAATAAACCATGACGTTAAAAAGTTTGTTGTAGTAAATAAGTAAAATAAAAGAAATGAGATTTATAGAGGAGCAACTTTTAATAAGTTCAGACGAGCAAATAAAAAATATTAGTGAAAAAGTTTTCGATGGCGAGCGTATAACAGATGAGGATGCACTTTATTTGTTTAATCATGCGGAGTTATCAATTTTAGGTGTGCTTGCTAATTATGTTCGTGAGAAGAAGAATGGAAAATACACCTACTTCAATCGTAATTTTCATATCGAGCCAACTAACCTATGTGTGTTCTCTTGTAAGTTTTGTTCTTACTCACAAGAATACAAACACAAGGAAACAGGTTGGGAAATGACAATAGAGCAGATGCTGGATAAAGTGAAAGCATATGATGGAGTTCCAATTACTGAAGTTCATATTGTAGGTGGTGTTCATCCGAAAATGGATGCAACATTTTTTGGAGAATTATTAGCTGAAATTAAAAATCATCGCCCCGATTTACATATCAAAGCATTCACTGCCGTTGAACTGGATTATATGTTTCGCAAAGCGAAAATGTCGACGAAAGAAGGAATGGAGTATTTAATTTCTAAAGGATTGAATTCGATTCCAGGAGGTGGTGCAGAAATTTTTGATGAAGCGACACGATTAGAAATTGCTGGCGATAAATGTGATTCAGCGAAATGGTTAGAAATTCATCAGACTGCACATGAGTGTGGCATCAGAAGTAATTGTACCATGTTATACGGACATATTGAAACTTACGAGCATCGTGTGGATCATATGAGACGATTGCGTGAATTACAAGATAAGACAAAAGGATTTCAAACTTTTATTCCATTGAAGTTTAGAAACTCTGATAACGACATGAGTCATGTTCCAGAAGTAACGTTAATAGAAGATTTGAAAGTATATGCCATTTCAAGAATTTACCTTGATAATTTTGATCATGTTAAAGCTTATTGGCCGATGTTGGGTAGAAGTTCTGCTCAGTTAACGCAGTCCTTTGGTGTTGATGATTTAGATGGAACAATTGATGACTCCACAAAGATTTATTCGATGGCAGGATCTGAAGAACAGAATCCAACTTTATCGACAGATGAGTTAATTGAACTTATTCGTCAATCAGGTAGAATTCCTGTAGAAAGAGATACGCTGTATAATACAATAAAAATTTACGAATAATTACTGCATGGCTTTTTTCGTCAAGTAAATCGCAATTATTGAAAAGAAAATATTGGGAATCCATACAGCTAATAACGGCGACATATTACCGTTAGTAGCGAAAGTTTGACTTATTTGCATAAACATGATGTATGTAAAGCTTAAAAGTATTCCTAAACCGATTTGCATTCCAATTCCGCCGCGCACTTTTTTACTCGACAATGATACACCAATCAACGTTAGAATAAACGTAGCGAATGGGAAAGAAGTCCGGCGGTAAAGCTCCACTTGGTATAAAGGGATTTCCTCTGAACCTCGCAGTGTCTCCTCTTCAATGTATTTCTTCAGCTCGTATGAGTCCATCGTTTCAATAAAATTAGACCTGCGATTAAACTCATCTGGCTTAAATGCTAAATTAGTATCCAGTTGAAATCCAGATTTGATAGACTCCTTCATTCCATCTATGTTGCGGATGAAGTAATTTTCAACATTCCATTTAGTCTTCGTGCTATCCCAAATTATTCTTTCCGACATTAATTTAGAAATCATTTTACCATCTTTAATTTTTTCCATCGAAAACTGATAACCGATTTTATCGACATTATTATAACTATCAAAATAAATAAAAACACCAGGCGCAATCTGACGATGCACATGACGATTTTTATAGACGAAAGGGTTCTTGATATACTTGGTTTCAAAAGCTATTCTGGTTGAGTTAGAATGCGGAATGACATAGTTATTTAAGTAAAGCGAAATAGAAGTAATGACAGTCGCACCAATCATGTAAGGAACTAACAATCTTTTAAAGCTAACACCGCTACTAAGAATGGCTACAAGCTCTGTAAGATTTGCCATCCGCGAAGTGAAGAAAATAACTGAAATGAAAACAAACAGCGGACTAAATAAATTTCCGAAGTACGGAATGAAGTTTAAATAATAATCAAATACAATAGCTCTTAGCGGCGCTTCCTTCTCGATGAAGTCATCAATCTTTTCAGAGATATCAAATACAATCGCAATTAAAATAATTAACCCTAACGCAAAAAAGAAAGTCCCTAAGAACTTTTTGATGATATAGCGGTCAAGTATTTTCATTTTCATCATTACAAACGACGAGTAACATTTTCAATAATGATAGGTTTCCATTCTGCAAATGTCCCATCAATAATTCTTCTTCTTGCTTCTTTCACCAACCATAAATAAAATCCTAAATTATGGATAGATGCAATTTGAGCTCCAAGCATTTCATTGTTAGAATTCAAATGACGCAAATAAGCCTTGGAATAACAAGTATCCACATACGTTTCGCCATCTGTTTCAATCGGAGAAAAATCATCTTTCCATTTTTCATTACGGATATTGATGATACCTTGTTTTGTAAATAACATTCCGTTTCGTGCATTGCGGGTAGGCATCACACAATCGAACATATCTACTCCAAGTGCAATACATTCAATTAAATTAGCTGGCGTCCCAACACCCATCAAATAACGTGGTTTATCCTTCGGAAGAATATCTGTAATCTGATCGGTAATTTCATACATCATCTCAGCAGGTTCTCCTACGGATAATCCACCAATTGCATTACCTGCTCTTTCTTTTGATGCAATAAATTCAGCACTCTGTTTTCGTAAATCTTTATAAGTACTTCCTTGAACAATAGGAAATAAATTCTGTTCATAACCGTAGAGCGAATTGGTGTTATCAAAATGATCACAGCAACGCGTTAACCAACGATGCGTTAACTCCATCGATTTTTTAGCGAGCGAATATTCACAAGGGTAGGGAGTACACTCATCGAAAGCCATGATGATATCACCACCGATGCTTCGTTGAATGTCCATTGCTCTTTCTGGCGTGAATAAATGCTTTGAACCATCAATGTGAGAACTAAACTGAACACCTTCTTCTTTTATCTTACGAATACCAGAGAGCGAGAAAACCTGAAATCCACCGCTATCAGTTAAGATAGGACCATCCCAGTTCATGAACTTATGTAAACCTCCGACTTTTTCAAGAACGGATGTCCCTGGCCGTAAGTAAAGGTGATACGTATTACCTAAAATTATTTGCGCCTGAATATCGTTTTTTAACTCTCGCTGATGCACTGCCTTGACAGTTCCAGCTGTACCAACCGGCATAAATATGGGAGTTTCAATAACACCGTGTGCTGTTTCGAGCAAGCCAGCACGCGCTTTTGATTGAGAATCGCTATGTTGAAGAGTAAATTTCATTCGGTAAAATAGTGTGTAAATTTAGGAAATAAAAGCCACTATACTTTCTGACCTGTTAACGCTCTTAAAACAACAGACGCGCAGGTAGCGCCAAACGTTGCAGGCAAATAGGAGATTGTTCCATATGCTGATTTTTTGAAGTTAGTTCCATCCGTTTTTATTAGCGACTCTTTAACAATATGCTCATCAGAAAAAACAGCTTTAATACCTGTAAAAACTCCTTTTCGATGTAGGCGTTTACGAACGTATTTAGCCAGGCGACAAGTATGCGTTTCAGATATATCAGTAACCTGTAAACGAGTAGGATCAAATTTACCACCAGCGCCCATTGAGCTCACAATATTTTGTTTTTTCTCATAGGCTGTTGTCAGTACCATTATTTTGGGTGTAATTGAATCAATCGCTTCTATTACATAATCATATTTAACAGAAAACAGCTCTTCCACCATATCGGGCATAATGAACGATTGCACAACTCGCAGTTTTAGATCAGGATTGATAGAAAGCAAACGCTCTTTCATGATTAATGCTTTCGGCTCACCGTGATTAGTTGCTAAGGCTGGTAATTGACGATTACGATTTGTAGGATCAACCACATCACCATCTACAATTGTCATTTGTCCGACACCACCACGAGCAATAAACTCAGCAGCATAAGAACCCACACCACCAAGTCCAATCACTAAAACGTGCTTATGTTCTAGTTCCTCTAATTTTTCTTTACCTATTAATAATTCTGTTCTCGATAACCAGGAGCGATCTGTCATTTTTTAAAAACTGTTTTAAAGTTTTGATAAACGATTTCTTTAAAAGTAGCTAATTCTATCGATTTGATTTCAGCAGCAGCTGCAAAAATATCATCAATTGCAATAGAACAGTTATCGGTTTCTAAAAAGATTTTATCGTTGGGTGTTTGTAACAACGTTTCGAATAAATGAGGTTCTGATTTTATCAGATGATGCCCGAAAGATAAATACATTCCAGCATTCAATAATTCATTAGTAATACTCCATTTCATTCGTGTTCCATGAATAATCCATGGCTGAACAGGATTCATTTCACGTTTTATTTTCAAAATCTCTTCGTGCGATTTTACTTGGTGTATAAGGAGTGGAAGTTTGTATTTTTCGGATAACAAGATTTGACTTTTAAATAATTCAATTTGAAGATTATAATCGACATCAATTAATTTGTCTAATCCACATTCACCAATTGCATAAATCGATTTTTCAATAATAATCTTTTCAAGAATTGATAAGTTATCAGAGCAGCTTTCCTTAGTGATATACCAAGGATGTAACCCTATTGTAAAAGATAAATTGATGGGATTGCTTTGCTTCAAATATTCATTAACATCAACGCTTCGCAATGAAATTACATCTGTACGATTGGAAAAATGATGACAATGAATATCGATAAAAAGCGAACTCACTTGGCAATTGTTTTATGGTAATGTTCAATGATTAAATCGGGACGTTTGATAGAATCGAATAACCATTGCTGATATAATTCCTGTTTCTCATGATCGCTCAATTGCCATTTAACCGAACTTTCTTCTAATCGTTTTCTTAAATCATACAAAGCAATTGAACAAGCTACAGATACATTAAGACTTTCGGTAAATCCTTGCATAGAAATAATTACACATTCATCAGCAGCAGCCATTAACTCCTCCGAAACTCCGTTTTGCTCTTGTCCCATGACCAATGCAATGGGTTTATCAAACGTTAATTCTGAAATTGATTTACTAGCAACATGTGGAGATACTGCTACGATTTTATAACCTTTGTTTTTTAATGCTTTAATACACGATTGGTTCTTACCAACGCCATCATACCGATTTATATTCACCCAATTCAATGATCCTCGTTGAATTTTTCGTGTACCACGAAAAGGAAAATCACCTTCTATTAAATGAATATTTTGTACTCCAAAACACTCTGCACTTCTACATATCGCACTGATGTTATGTGGATCAACAACCTGATCCGTAACAACCGTTAAATAATTCGTCCGCTTTGAAAGCACTTGTTTTAAACGCAAAATTCTATCTGCCTGAACAAATTGTTCGAGGTAGGTGATGAGTTCTGGGGAGAGACTTTCTAATTTGATAATTTGCCGATTTGAAAATTTGAAAATGAATTTATTATCAATTATTATAGCTCCGTAGGAGCGTAATAATAATTGATTGATGATTTAAAATGAATTTTATATTACATGTTGCGGCGATATTGGCCACCAACTTCGAATAATGCTTTGGTGATTTGGCCGAGACTGCAGAATTTGCTTACTTCCATCATGACTTCAAACATATTTTTGTTTTGTATGGCCGTGACTTGTAAATCGCGAAGCAAATGCGCCGTTTTATCTTTATGCGCCTTGTGCAGATTATTCAACATGTTAATCTGGAATTCTTTTTCTTCTGTTGTTGCACGAATGACTTCTTTTGGTGTTACCGTTGGAGATCCTTTCGATGATAAGAAAGTATTAACTCCGATAATTGGATATTCACCCGTGTGTTTTAACATTTCATAATGCAATGACTCTTCCTGAATCTTTCCACGTTGATACATCGTTTCCATTGATCCTAATACGCCACCACGTTCTGTGATGCGATCAAATTCTGTAAGCACTGCGTTTTCTACTAACTCCGTTAATTCATCAATGATAAATGAACCTTGCAATGGATTTTCATTCTTCGCTAATCCTAATTCACGGTTAATGATTAACTGAATAGCCATCGCACGACGAACAGATTCTTCCGTTGGAGTGGTAATAGCTTCGTCATACGCATTTGTGTGAAGTGAATTACAGTTATCGTAAATCGCATATAATGCTTGTAATGTTGTACGGATATCGTTGAAGTCAATCTCCTGCGCATGTAACGACCGACCTGATGTTTGAATATGATACTTCAACATCTGACTTCTTTCATTTGCGTTGTACTTTAGCTTCATTGCTTTAGCCCAAATACGACGAGCAACACGACCAATAACTGAATATTCAGGATCGATACCATTGCTGAAGAAGAAAGATAGGTTAGGAGCGAAGTCGTTGATGTTCATTCCACGACTTACGTAATATTCTACGTATGTAAATCCGTTAGCCAATGTAAATGCTAGCTGTGTTATCGGATTTGCACCTGCTTCTGCAATATGATATCCAGAGATAGAAACAGAATAGAAATTACGAATTTTATTCTGGATGAAATACTCCTGCATATCACCCATCAGACGTAAAGCAAATTCTGTCGAGAAGATACATGTGTTCTGTGCCTGATCTTCTTTTAAAATATCTGCCTGAACAGTACCACGCACTTGAGCAATGGTATCTGCTTTTATCTTCTGATAAACTTCTGCTGAAAGAACAGCATCACCTGTAACACCCAACAACATCAAGCCTAAACCATTGTTGCCTTCTGGCAATGAACCGCTATACGTTGGACGAGGTAACCCCTTCTCTTTGAAAATCTGATTTATCTTTTCGTTAACGCTAACCGTTAGTCCGTTTTGCTGAATGTATATTTCACATTGCTGATCGATAGCCGCATTCATAAAAAATCCTGTAAGCATCGCTGCTGGACCATTGATGGTCATACTAACCGATGTTTTGGGATCTGCTAAATTAAATCCGCTGTATAATTTCTTAGCATCATCTAAACAACAAATACTCACTCCTGCATTACCAATCTTTCCATAAATATCCGGACGATAATCAGGGTCGTGACCATATAAAGTTACTGAATCGAAGGCCGTACTTAAACGATGAGCAGGCATTCCTAATGACACATAGTGAAAGCGACGATTAGTTCGTTCTGGTCCACCTTCGCCTGCAAACATACGTGTAGGATCTTCGCCTTCGCGCTTGAAAGGAAATACACCAGCCGTAAATGGAAATTCTCCTGGTACATTTTCTTGTAGCATCCAGTTTAATTGCTCGCCCCATGCTTGAAAGCGAGGAACAGAAACTTTTGGAATACGCGATTTTGATAAAGATTCATAATGCGTTTTAATCTTGATTTCTTTATCACGCACCTTGAAGATGTAGTAATCGTTTTTATACGCTTGAATTTTAGCGCTGAAATTCTCCAACATCTTACGATTGGTGCCATCTAATTTCAATTCCCAATCTGCATACGCTGATTTTAAAACATCAATTGCTTTGTCTTTATCAGGAACATTCAAATCAGAAAGCGCATCCATTGCTTTGTGAATACCGAATAACTTTTGTGCAACTTCTGATTGGTCTTTCGCCCACTTATCGTATGCACGATTATTCTCTGCAATTTCACTCAGATATCGCGTACGATGAGGAGGGATGATGTAAATCTTCTCCGACATCTCATCGGTAACCTGAAAAGAAGAAACTAATTTTCCATTCGACTTCTGATTCAGATGATCCATAATTGCTTTGTACAAGCGATTCATTCCTGGGTCATTGAATTGAGAAGCTATAGTTCCGAATACAGGAAGCGATTCATCATCGGCATCCCATAAATTATGGTTGCGTTTAAACTGCTTTTTCACATCACGTAGAGCATCAAGAGCACCACGTTTATCAAACTTATTTAATGCAATGACATTCGCAAAATCAAGCATGTCGATTTTCTCTAATTGCGTTGCAGCTCCATATTCAGGAGTCATTACGTACAAGCTCATATCGCTATGCTCAGTAATTTCAGTATCACTTTGACCAATACCAGAAGTTTCTAAAATTATTAAATCAAATCCTGCTGCTTTAACAATCTCAACAGCTTCCTTCACATATTTGGAAAGTGCAAGATTACTTTGTCGTGTTGCTAACGAACGCATATATACGTGATCGTTATTGATGGCATTCATACGAATACGATCGCCAAGCAATGCACCACCGGTTTTACGCTTTGATGGATCTACGGAAATGATTGCAATGTTATTATCTTTAAAATCGACGGTAAAACGACGAACTAATTCATCTACCAATGAAGATTTTCCAGAACCACCTGTGCCGGTAATACCTAAAACGGGAGAAGAAGAAGCATCCGAAAGCTTTTTGATTTCAGGATGTAATTTGGCAAACTCATCCGAATTATTTTCAGCTGCTGAAATGAGGCGAGCAACAGCATAATGATTTTTTGGAGTGATAGTAGAAAGCTCATCCTTTAAATTTTGTCCTGTTGCAAAATCGCACTTCTCCAACATATCGTTAATCATGCCTTGAAGTCCCATTGCGCGACCATCATCAGGATGATAGATGCGAGAAATACCGTATTCATGAAGTTCTTTTATTTCTTCGGGTAGGATAGTTCCGCCACCGCCACCAAAAATGCGGATATGTCCACAGCCTCTTTCTTTCAACAAATCGAACATATACTTGAAGTATTCCATATGGCCCCCTTGATAGGACGTCATAGCTATTGCATTCGCATCTTCTTCAATCGCACAGTTCACCACTTCATTCACACTTCTGTCGTGTCCAAGGTGAATCACCTCCGTGCCACTGCTTTGCATAATACGACGCATGATATTAATGGACGCATCGTGTCCATCGAAAAGTGAGGCTGCAGTAACAATTCTAATTTTATTTTTAGGATGATAAGGAGTTTGATCCATCATAATTTTAAATCGTAAAATACGAGGACAAAATTAGGAAAATTAAGGGAGAAAAATAATGGGTTAATTTGCTAATGAGTTAATGTGCTATTGGTTCGCAGAAAAAATATGGGCAAATTAGCAAATTAGCAGATTAGCAAATTGATAATCCTTTTTTTACTAAATTCGCAACACAATTTTAAAGAATATTATGAGCGTTTTAGTTAATAAAGACAGTCGCGTTATCGTTCAGGGATTCACTGGGAACGAAGGAACATTCCATGCAACGCAAATGATTGAATACGGAACGAATTTAGTAGGTGGTGTTACTCCTGGCAAAGGTGGATCTACTCACTTAGATCGTCCGGTATTTAACACAGTAGCGGATGCAGTTTCTCATGCGCATGCAAATGTTTCAATCATTTTTGTTCCGCCGGCTTTTGCTGCAGATGCAATTATGGAAGCTGCTGAAGCAGGAATTAAAATCATCATTTGTATCACTGAAGGAATTCCTACTCGTGATATGATTATTGTTAAAGAATATTTAAAAGGACACGACTGCCGTTTAATCGGTCCAAATTGTCCGGGAGTAATTACGCCAGGCGAAGCGAAAGTGGGCATAATGCCAGGATTCGTTTTTCTTAAAGGAAGAGTTGGTATCGTTTCTAAATCAGGAACCCTTACTTACGAAGCTGCCGATCAAATTGCGAAAGCAGGATTAGGTGTTTCAACAGCTATTGGTATTGGAGGAGATCCTATTATCGGAACTACAACACGCGAAGCAGTTGAATTATTCATGAATGATCCAGAAACGGATGCTATCATTATGATTGGTGAAATTGGTGGTGGACTAGAAGCAGAAGCAGCTAACTGGATAAAAGCGACAGGAAATAAAAAGCCGGTTGTTGGATTTATCGCAGGACAAACAGCGCCTCCGGGGCGCCGAATGGGTCATGCAGGTGCGATTGTAGGTGGTGATGATGATACAGCAGCAGCTAAGATGCGCATCATGCGCGAATGTGGAATTCACGTGGTAGATTCACCAGCTATGATTGGAACAACAATGGCGGAAGTATTAGGAAAAGTATCTGCATAAAAGCAGCAAAGTTTATAGGTTAGGGACGAGCAATCGTCCCTTTTTTTATTTAATAATATTCATAGGAACAATTACCCAATGTAAGCCAACATTAACACCATTAAAAATACGTGTTGATTTAGCATAGCTAACGGCTCCATTTTCATTAATATTACTAGAGTAGGTATTAAGACTGATTTCTTCCTTCAAGAATTTTATCAAAAGCTCTTCTTTGCTCAAATTTGAATAATCGGTTGTTAAATCTGTAAACATGTATCCTAGGCGACCTTCTATATTAATCATTAATGTTTTTGAAAGCTTAATATCCCAGCCAAATCCACCAACCGCCGACAATCCGAAATTATTGAAATCATTTTTAAAATCTTTGTCAGTATAATTAAAACTGCCATTGCTATTCAACACTGTTTCTTTCGCAGAAAGCAGACGTGATATCATAGGACCAACTTCGAAATGAAGACCAATTTTGTTTTTGCGTTTCAATAAAAAAGGAATATCAAGGTACGTAAATTTAGATTCTCCATTAAAAGTATTAGTATCATTAATCAATGTATACTTCTGATTTTGATTAGCTAATATAATATCAGTTGTGATTCCCCATTTATTTGTAAACATTAAATTGATCTGTGCACCGAAGCTATTAGCGTGCGACTTTACATAGTCGACTTGATCAAAAATATTCTTGTTATAAACGGCTGTGTTGTTAAAGGCCAGCTTACCTCCAATACTAATCCGCTGAGCATTACTACTAAAAAACAGAAATAAAAAAGCAATTGTAAATACTAGGTTTTGTAGTCTCATTCAATAAATTTAAATAAAAAAAGGACAAACTTTCGCTTGTCCTTTAAAATCTTTATGAAATATGATTTATTTCAACTTATACGTTAAACCGATATTTAAACCAGCCCAAGCACGCATTGTTTTTTGATACTCGAAATCACCATTTTTGTTTGTATGATTAAAAATCGCATTGAAGCTGATATTATCTCCAAGTGCTGCAGCTTCAGCTGCCGTATACTCAACTGTTGCATCAGTTAACATATAGCCCAATCTCAATCCAGCAGTAAGACCTAATTGATCATTTAATTCGAAATCAGCTCCAAAACCTAAAACACCTGATAATCCAAATCCTTTAAAGTCATTTTTAAAAGGTGTATCAGTATAATTTGCAGTTGTAGAACTTGGGAAATCAAATGTTTCTTTAGCACTACTCAAGAAAGATAATTGTGGACCAACTTCGAAGTAAGCACCGTTGCCACTACCCATTTTAAATAAAACTGGGATATCAATGTACTTTAATTTATCTTCTACTGTTGCAGGAGATGGTTTTGCTTCACTTCCAAAGTTTAAGTCGTATTTCTCATTATGGCCAGAAATCAGAATGTTAACATCAATACTAGACTTTTCTGCTAAGCGATAGTTGAATGAAGCACCGAAAGAACCACCAGTTGTTGGTGCGTAGTTTAATTCATAACCTTGATCACTAACATTATTGTTAAATAAAGCTGTGTAGTTAAATGCACCTTTTAAGCCGATGCGAATTTCGCCTTGAGCTTGTGCACCGAACGTGATTGCTGCTAAAGCGGCAACTAAAATTAATTTTTTCATAGGGGTTGATTAGTTAATTATTTTTACAAATTAAATTTAAATCTTTTATTATAACAAATTATAAGAATAAATTGATAATTATTTATTGTTCTTAGCTTCTTCCTTCTTTTCAATCTTGTAAGTTAAGCCAATATTAATTCCTGCCC
>CALQOD010000071.1 GCA_943332105.1 Chitinophaga pinensis
CTTCTTGACTCGAATCTTTGACCTCTCCTAGCCTCTCCAAAGGAGAGGTACTTGTTTGAAAGTCCCTCCTTCGGAGGGATTTAGGGAGGTCATTTACCAAAAAATCTAAATAGTAAACCCTATTCGTGATAATACACCCGCTTCACGCGTTCAGAAATACCAGTAAGTACTTCGTAAGGAATGGTTCCTAACTGCTGGGCAATTTCAATAATGGAGTTTTCTTGTCCGAAAACAATTACTTCCATGCCTTCGCGGACATCCATACCCGTTACATCGAGCATGGTCATGTCCATGCAGATACTACCTACAATTGGTGCAAGCAGTCCGTTAACCAGCATCTTGCCTACGCCATTGCCTAATCGCCTGCTCAATCCATCTGCATATCCTATTCCTACCGTTGCAATGAGCATATCGCGTTGTGCAACTCCCCTGCGGCTATATCCTATGGTGTCGCCAGCTACAACTGTTCTTAATTGGGAAATAGTGGTCTTTAAAGTAGCTACCATTTGTAATTGTCGCTGCTCGTTGGCAGTGGCTGCAATGCCATGTAAGCCTATTCCTAATCGCACCATTTCAAACTGCGCCTCTGGGAAGCGAAGTATTCCTGATGAATTTAGAATATGTCGTAAAATAGGATAGTTAAAATGCGATTGCAAGGTCATAGATATTTTATTGAAGCGTGCAATCTGATCGCGCGTGAACTGATCGTGCTCTAATTCATCACTCGCTACTAAATGAGAAAATACAGTTGCTACTTTAATGAACTTGTTATTCTTAATTCGAATAATCATTTCATTAGTATCACTTTCATCAAAACCTAAACGATGCATGCCTGTATCTAACTCAATATGCACCGGAAAACGAGTTATATTTTCTTCTCCTCTGCGTTTTAATGCTTCGGTAAAATGATTTAATATTCGGAAGCTATAAATATCGGGCTCCAGCTGATAGTTAATCATGGCCTCAAAGCTTTGCTCCTCGGGATTCATCACCATGATTGGTAACGTAATTCCTGATTTACGCAACTCTACACCTTCATCGGCATACGCCACGGCTAAATAATCGGCGCGATGAAACTGCATCACATTCGCAATTTCAAAACTACCACTACCATACGAAAATGCTTTCACCATCACCATTAACTTAGTATCAGGTCGTAAGCGTGAGCGATATAAATTCAGGTTATGTACTACTGCATTGAGATTTATTTCGAGCACTGTTTCGTGCGCTTTTTGCTGCAACGATTTACTGATGCGTTCAAATCCGAATGAGCGAGCTCCTTTAATTAAAATGGTTTCATCATTAAACGACGAATAATTTAAATCGCGCAAAAACTCATCGGTGCTTGGATAAAAAGATTTTTCCAGCTTAAACAAATTACTTTGTCGCGCAATGGCATCACCAATACCAATCAGTCGATTAATTTTTTTCTGCGCCAGCAAATCGGCTACCTGCTTATAAAGCACCTCTTCACTTTTTCCACTCTGTAAGATATCGCTCAATATCAACGTGCGGCGTTCATGTTGTTTTTGCTGCAACATAAAATCGAGCGCGATAGTAAGTGAACCAAAATCGGAATTATACGAATCGTTAATAACAGAGCAATTATTAATTCCTTCTTTCATTTCGAGTCGCATAGCCACCGGACTTAACAACTCGATGCGCTTTGAAATTTGTTCATTGGGAATTTCAAGAAACAACATCAAAGCCCAGCAATTAATTGCATTTTCTATACTTGCTTCATCGGTAAAAGGAATTTTAATTCCGATAAACTGATTTTTATAAATACCTTGAATCTCTGTATCGTGGTCATGCTTAGCAATACGACCAATTTGCAAATCGGCTTTCGACTTACGCGACCATGTAAAAGTATTACAATGCGAAGAAAGCAATCCTGCAGAATTTACAAGCTCATGTATGGCAGTATAATCTTTACAATAAACTAACTGATGTGCATGTACGAAAAGTTTAAACTTCTCTACAATTTTTGAATTTAAATCGGTAAAATTCTCATCATGCGCTGAACCAATATTGGTAAACACTCCAATAGTCGGTCGAATCATCTCTCCTAGCTTTAACATTTCATCGGGCTGCGAAATTCCTGCTTCAAAAATTCCCAGCGTATGGTTATCTTCCATTTGCCAAAGAGAAAGAGGAACGCCAATTTGTGAGTTATAACTCTTCGGACTTCTTACAATGGAATAATCTTCGCGAAGCAATTGATAGAGCCATTCCTTCACAATAGTTTTACCATTTGATCCAGTAACACCAATTACAGGAATTGAAAATTTCCTTCGATGCCATGCTGCTAATTGCTGCATTGCATTCAAAGGACTCATCACTAAAATAAAATTTGCTTGCGGCAACTGTTCAGTAACTGCCTCATCACTCACTATAAAATTGCGTACTCCTTGTGAATATAAATCTGCAATATACAAATGACCATCGTGACGTTCTCCTCTAATTGCAAAAAAGAGAGAATGTTCCGGATCAACAATCTTACGACTATCCGTTATTAAAAATGAAATATTCGCGGCTGCTTCATTTCCGATTCTGCAATCAACACCTAACACTTCGGCTATTTGCTGCAAAGAATAAGATAGATGCGACATATTATTTAGAGTTTTCTTTTGATTTAACTTCTGAATGCTGAACAGCTTTTACAAAACACATTCTGCATAGTGGAATATAACTTTCTTTCTCTCCTAACATAACCAACGAATCATCCTGCACTGTACGGTGCGAGTGAGAAGCCAGATCACCACAATGCATACAGATAGCATGTACTTTCGTGATATAGTCGGCAATCGCCAAAAGATTAGGCATTGGTCCGAAAGGCTTACCAAGGTAATCCATATCGAGGCCCGCAATAATCACGCGAGTACCTTGCGCTGCTAATTGCTCTACCACTGCTGGCAGATTATCATCAAAAAACTGTGCTTCATCAATTCCAATTACATCTACCGTATGACTAAGTAATAAAAGATTAGAAGAAGAAGGAATGGGAGTACTCTTAATAAAATTAGAATCATGGGAAACAATATTTTCTTCATCGTAACGAACATCTACACCTGGTTTAAAAATCTCTACATCTAGCTTTGCGATTTTTGCTCTTTTCAAACGACGTATGAGCTCTTCTGTTTTACCAGAAAACATACTACCAGTTATGACTTCTACGCAACCTTTTCGTGGTAGGTGCTTACGTGTGTGTTCTAAAAACATGACTTTTTTAATGAGCCTCTAAATTACAAAATTTTGAGGTAGCATTTCGAAGAGCCTTCAACAAAAAAGGGTTGCCATTGGCAACCCTTTAAAATTCAGTAATTTTTAAATTGATTATTGAACAACGATGCGGGTAATTTGTCGCTCGCTACCCATTGTGATTAACACCTGATAAATTCCAGGAGATAATGATTCTAATGATAAATCGACTGATTGCAATCCATTGTTTAACTGAATTACATCAGACGACATTAACATACCGTTCATAGAAATTACCTGCATAGTAGCATCACCCGCTTTTTCAGAAGATAAAATCAAACGAGTTGAGCCATGTGCAGGATTTGGAGCTGCATCAAACGTTTTGATAGCTGAATTTTGAATCTGACCAATCCCAGTTGTAGTTCCTTTATAGAAATAGAAATTCCCATTTGCACCACCACCGAAACCAGTGAAGATCATCTTCCAGATTGTTCCCTGACGATCCTGAACAAAGTAAACTGTTGAATCGGCGATATCGTACATATTTGTGGTCATGTTAAAGGACTTCCAGTCGTAACCAATATTATTGATTACTTTATTGAAAGAGTACGAGGCAGGAGAAACACTATTTACATCAACCGGATATGCTTTCACAGCAAAAACTGAATCGTTTGTTAATGCACCAGAAACCTTATATACAATTGGAGTTGTAGTTAGATATTGTGCGAATGATAAATCCCATGAGTTATAAGCAGGCTCACGATCAATAGTTTGATTGTTTAATAAAGAGAAATAAACGAAGTTCTTACCAGCATAGATTGTTTTATTGATAGCTCCTACTATTTCGTTGCTTCCATCTAAATCTGCCCATTTAAAATCGTAGATGCTATTTGCAAGTGAAACGATGCATAACTTTTTGTAAACACCGCTTGATGATTTGATAAAGTAAACTGAATCGCCTGTGATAGCATGCGTCATGAAATCATAATTACCCCAACCTAAGTCGAACATATCAGCAGGATTGTTCGTTCTGTTGAACGCACCAAAATTCCATGATGTATCAGAGTTAAATAACTCATTAGCAGGAGAGCTTAATATTCCTGTTGTATCAGATGTTGTCATAGTTGACCAATCTGCTACTGACTTATTCGCTTTGTATAAACGAACATTGTTTTTTGAATTAATTAAAATGGAAGCAGCATATCCACGAAGTTGAAATGCTAAATCCCAATTTAAATTGGAAACAGAACTTACTGATCCGTTCGCAAAGCTGTAAAAAGTTTGGTTGGTGTAACCAGGATTAACGGTAACCGTATCCGTAGTTTGAGCGTTTGCAGAAAAAGCAAATGTTCCTGCAAGAATTGCTAATGATAGCTTCTGTAAAATTGATTTCATATTGTTAATTGGTTTTTATTTTTTGACTTGATTATATTCTTTGCGATTGAAATGTGACTAGTCCTTTGTTACCTGCAGTATCATAAAAGTCGACCATTTTTACTGTGTAGTAAAATCCATTATTTGATTTCACAACGAAATATAAGTCGGGATAAATATGATAATATGCATCACTGAAGTTATAATACTTCCAATTATAGCCTATTGCATTTGCATTGCTTGAAAATTTAAAATTTGATACTTGCGAGTAGTTAAATTGTTCTATAGGAAGATATGGCACAGGTAAGCCGGTAATTGAATCAAAAGGCATTGAATCTTTCTGGAATCGCATCACCGCTGTATTATTCCAAATATTTTGAACTACTCCGGTTACAAAATAATATCGGAAAGGAGATGTAACATTATACTCAAAAAACACATGAGTATACTTTGTAAACACAAAATCCCATTGATCTTTTGGCGGAGCCTGTTGTACTAATTGATTCGGAGCATCGAAGGAAAAATACATCAACGAATAATTATCGTCTTTTACTACTTCCACTGTATCCAATGATGAATTATCATAATTACTAAAGCAAATAGTATATTTCAAACTATCTCCCGACAATACTTTAAACTTGCGCCAGCGCGCAGTACCTGTATGTTCCAACTTCCCACGATCTATTGCAAACACTTTACTTCCCTGCGAAGAAAAGTTAATATCTTGCCAATATTTAGTTAGTGCTAGCGTATCTTCTATTAACTGCTCACAGTCTAACGCCCATGGATGTCCGACAGTATCTGCGCTTGCCAAATCATACGTTTGTGTATTGCAGGCAAACATAAATTTTGCGCTGTTCAAATAAATATGAAGTCCACTTTCAGAAGCTTCAAAAGCTAAGTCGTACGACTTGTATGGGCGAACAATGGCGGTTCCTGTTTCAAGATTACAATAAACCTGATTATCGTAATTAACTCCCATATTGGCAGTGCCTTGCTTTACAGGACCAGGGGCAGGAAGCGTGATTGCATTATCCTCTTTCATGCAGGAAGAGAGCGCGATAATTATAAAGAAGTATAATCCCAGCGTTTTCATTAAAATTTGTAATTAAGTTTTAAAAACTCCGAACGACCTGTTCCAACCATCATAGTTCCATCACCACTAGAATGTGCTCCACCACTCCTCGCTGCATTAACATTCTGAATATCGAATAAGTTTTTAACTCCTAGAGAAAGATTTAATTTCTTTTTGAATAAGAATTTCGAAAGAGTAATATCCATCAAACTATAAGCTGCGTTCTGCTGAAGTGAAATGTTGTTTTCTCCCTCTAAAATATAAATAGGTTTTACTCCAGTGTACTTATAAAACACGGAGAATGATGTTTCCCATTTCTCGATGGTATAAGAGGCGGAAGAAGTACTTTCTAAATACCAAGCATAATCAGGCTGCTTTATAATTCCATTAAATGTTGAAGTAGTTCCCGTATAAGCACCACCAGTTTTAAATTGAAAATTATTTATCAGATATCTTAATTGAATTTCACCACCTTTCGCAGTGAATTCATCTAAGTTGATGTATGTAAATAAATTTGAAACCGGATCAACTTGAACTAATGAAATCTGATTGATAATATGATTGTAAAATAATGCAGGCTCAATTTCTATAACCGATTTAGATTTTACGAATTTGATATTGAGTGAGAAATTATAGTTATCAGAATTCTCTGCTTTTAAATTCGGATTACCTCGTACGTTATGAGAGGCATCAACAAAGAATAAATATTGCTCCTTAATTGCAGGAGCGCGAAATCCTTTACTCCAGCTTAATCGCAAAGCATACGCATCAGAAATTTTATACAATGCATTTAATGATGGAACCAAGGGCGCATTATACTGTGAATTATAAATCCCACGGATTGAAGGACGAATCGTTAACTTATCCATCGGATTATAATCAACACAAGCAAACAATGCCGCATCGGTAATCTGATGGGTAGCATTATCTATCTTTTTTCCTTGCGCAAATTCCTGATTCAATTCAAATCCACTAAGCAAACTTACCTTTTTACCCAGCGAATGATTGTAAACCGTACGAGTAAAGAATGATTGAAATACGGTAGTGTCATCATCAGATGGATCTGCTGTAAGAATCGAAACCATATCTACTAAATCTTTGCGGTAAGAATTTTTAATATAGCGGTAGTAATTATACGCTGCGGTAAACTGCCACGACGATTTCTCGTTTAGCTTTTTATCAGTTGTAAACAACAACTGATTACGCATGGTTCTATAATTCTGATCGAATGCATAAGCCTGATAAGGAGTTTCAGTAATATTTCCCTGATTGAAAACAGTTTCATTGCTAAAATTATATTGCAAGGCCATTTTATAACCATTCACCGTTTTATTGTATTTTGCATTTGCGAAGTATTGTTCTTTGGGGTGCCATTGCTGACTCCTTAATGAATCCGTTGGATTCCATCCGTCAAAAAAATTACGACCAGCATTCACAAATAGATTTGCGCTTTTAAATCCTTTGCCAATACTAAAATCGGTATTGTAATTTCCTACCGTTTCATAATAAGCATTGATGTTGCCATTCCACTTTTCCTCTTTATTGGATTTCGTAATTAAGTTAACTACTCCGCCTAAGGCATCGCTACCATAAATAACCGACATCGGACCTTTTACCATTTCGATATGATCAATATTGGCAACATTAAGCTGACTGATATCAATATTTCCATTTTGGCGGCCAATAACAGGAACGCCATCTATTAAAAACTTCACATTTTGCCCACCCACACCTTGCAGCGACAAACTACTACCTAAAACACCATCGTTGGATAACTGCACATTTAACTGCTGCGCCATAACATCGCGAACATTGTTCGCTGCGAGCTGTTGCATCTCTTTATTTCCAATTACATCGATATTGTAAATAGAACTAGATTTGAAAACGGGAGTATAATTTCCTGTAATAATTACCTCGTCAAAACTCATAGGCAAGGAATTAAGCGCTACTGTTTTCACCGAAGAAAAAGTACGAATAGTATCCACAAACGATTTATAACCTAAAGAAGAAACTTTAAACGAAATAGGTAGGCTGAACTTTGGAATTATTACCACACCCTGATTGTTTGTAAAGCGAGCTTCAGTTCTATTATCGGATAAAGATTGGAAAACAACTACAGCACCTTCTAACCCCTGACTTTGCCCCGACTGAACCTGAATTTGCTGCGCAATAGCTAGACAGGACAGCAACTGCAATGCAATTTGAAATATAATTCCGCGTTTGAACATTGAGGTGCGAAAATACCTTCAACTTTTTAATTGAAACTGAATAATAAAAATGAGAATTGTTATTTTAAAACAATACTGACAAAACAATGACAAAGCAAAACCCATTGTTATTTTGATAGTTTCAAATCGCTGCATTCGTATCAAAAAAAGGCTTGAATTAATTAACTTTCGATTGTTGAAATACTAATTACAATTACTCAAAAAGGAAAGAAAATTAGGAGATATTTGATAAAAATTAAATAAAATACCTTCCAAGGCCATGACAAAGCATCAAAGAGAACAAATAACCTTAGCAATCAGCGATCAGCTTGAAACGATAACTGAACAATTCATTATGGCAAGCCAGAATAAAGGTACTATTCCATTAATTGAAATTGACCTTTTAAAAGAGAGTGTTCGTACCTTATACCAACAAATAAATGATTGGCAAACGACAAATGAAGCACTTGCCATTCCAGTTCCAACATCTGAAAAAAGGAATTCCATCATTACTAATCAGGTTTTAGAAAAACAAGAAGAAATAAAAACAAACGAAGTTCTTTTCAATATTGCAAATGAAACGGTTGAATTAACAGAAACAGTTGTTGAATCTACTGAAATAGTTGCAGTAGCAAATAATACTATCGAAAATAAAACTGATAATAGTGAAGGCTTTTTAGCTCGCCTTTTAAAAGGGAAATCATCTGACAAAACGGATAGCCGCACATCAGAAGAAAGTATGACTGTAACTAGCACAGTAACAGAAGATACAATGGTTATGGAGGCACCAGTTGTGAAAGCTGCGGTATCAACTCCTTCAAAACCAGCTTTACAAGTATCCAGAACTGTTTATCCCGAGCCAGAACCAGCAGGTGCGAATCGATTTAAAGGACAGGAAACTATTTACGATCGTCTTCGCCAACAACATAATCCAACTATTGCAGATCGTTTATCTGCTAGTCCAGTGACAGATTTAAGAAAATCGATTGGTATTAATGAGCGCTTTACGTTAATTAATGATTTATTTGGTGGAAACCAACAATTATTCATGGAGAGTATCGATAAAATTAATAATGTTAATGCTTACGAAGAGGCTAGAAAAATGCTATATGAGGAAATGGCAGGGAAGCTAAAATGGAATACAGAAGGAAATACTTTTCATGTATTAGATGAGTTAGTGAAACGCCGCTTTAATGGTTAATGAAAATAAAAATTAGCTTTTCTGTATTCTTTGTTTTTTTGTTCTTCGTTGCTCAATCACAAGATTTAAAGTCTGCAAGATATTGTGTTAATGAATTAACTTCAAAGAAATATAAGGGTAGAGGATATGTAAAAGATGGCAGCAATAGAGCTGCCTCTTTTTTGTTTAATGAATTTTTAAAGTACTCCACCGCCAAACCTTACTTCCAGTCATTTTCATTTCCCGTTAATACATTTCCAGGCAAAATGAAAGTTGTTATTAATGGAAATAAATTAGTGCCTGGAAAAGATTATATCATTGGTACAGCTTGTCCAGCTAGCAATGGTGAATTTAAAATTTTCAAAATCGACAGAAATAATTATAATGACATTACAACTGATTTAAGAAACTGCTTTGTTTTATTTGATACGTTAGGTTGCAATGGTGCCATCGACAAAGAATACATCAAGCGATTTCAATTAGCAAACACAACAGCGGGATACATTAACATTGAAGAAAAAAAACTAACATGGTCGGTTAACAGTGTACAAAAATTTCCATCTATTTATATTCTTCGAAATGCTTTACCATCGCAAGCATCAAAAATAAAAATACAAGTTGATGCAAAACTAATCACCTATACAGCAAAAAATATTGTAGGAGTTATTGAAGGTCATCAGCCTGACTCGTTCATCTTTATTACAGCTCATTATGACCATTTAGGAATGATGGGAAATAAAACTATGTTCCCGGGAGGAAATGATAATGCTTCTGGTACATCAATGCTATTGAACTTAATGCAGTATTTTTCTCTTCCAAATAATAAACCACCTTACACCGTTGTTTTTATTTCTTTTGCTGCTGAAGAGGCAGGATTACTAGGTTCTGAATACTATGTAAATCATCCAACAAAAGATTTGAAAAAAATAAAGTTCTTGCTGAATCTTGATTTAATGGGTACAGGCGATGATGGAATTATGGTTGTAAATGGGAGTGTTTACGAAAAAGAATTTTCTGAATTAGAAAAGATAAATGCAGACCAACACTTACTAAAAACCATTGGTAAAAGAGGCAAAGCTCAAAACAGCGATCACTATTATTTCACGGAGAAAGGAGTTCCTTCATTTTTCTTGTATACCACTGGAGGAAGAACAGCCTACCATGATATTTACGATGATGGGCCTGGTTTGCCACTCACAAAGTTTAAAGAAGTATTTACGCTAATCAGGATGTTTATTAAACAAATCGACTGATTATTCCACAATAACTTTTACAAGCTCCGATTTCTCTTCGGATAATAAACGAATAGAATAAATCCCGGAGCTCATTTGCAACTGAATTTTCTCGAGTTGTATTTTATTTAACCCTTGTTTGTAGTATAGTGAATTATCAATCATGATTGCTTTACCTAATTGATCAAAAATTTCGATAGTTACTTTTGAATCTTTTTCTAATTCAAAAACAACATCCATATTATTATGAACAGGATTTGGGAATACAGCAAGGTTAAATTCGCTGTTTTTACTATTGATTATCGATGATTGTATATTAGAATAATGTTTCTGACCCATATCATCCACAAATGCCAACTGATAATAATATCGCTTATTCCATTCGATTGAGTGATCTATATAATTGTAACGAACACCGGCATTAAAATTAAGTCCTTGCGACACATCTATCCACGCAATTTGTTCAAAGCTGCTTGCATCTGTTGAACGATATAATTCAAACCCTTGAAGATTACCCTGGGAATAATTAGTCATCCAGGTAGCCTCTATTTCAGAAAATTTTGCGTTCGCATTAAAATTTATTATTTGAATCGCTAATGGAGAAGGTCCTTGTGCAGTACTAAACGGAGTGATACCCAAAACTGCTAATCGTTGTACAGCTGTCACCGGCGAAACAACACACGTCCCTGGTGCTAACACCCACGCAGTACCGCTATTAGCTTGTATCGTCCAACGGCCAGCCGCATTCGTATAGCCAAGGTTATAAAGCGTCAAGTCGAACTTACCAGAAGTAGGATTCGCATTGGCAACAAAGTTCCAATATCCATTGTTCAAAGAAGGGTTGCTATAATTAGTCCCACACTCTGTAACACCTAATGCAACTGGCAACACAGGATGAAGAGCGAAGTTGGCTAGGATATTATCGATTGCGGTTGGAAAAGCGTTATTATTAAAATTCAAATTAGCGCGTTGATATCCTTTTGAAGCCTCTCCTACAGGGAAGTCATAAGCCCCTAACGTATTCAAGTAACGACGTAGTTTACCTTGCACAAAGCTGGAAGTGTTTCCAATGCTAACCGAAGATGAAGCTCTGTTTTTAGCACTCACCACAAATGAATTGGTAATTATTTTTCCGAGAGTTAAATCTAAATTTCCACTCGCGTTTAAAACCATATCGGTAAGTAATGTTAATCCTGTTGAAGTATGATTCATTTTCACATTTCCAACCTCAGCTCCATTCAATCCTGTATTCGAATACGTTTGAGAAGCGGTTCCATTAAATTCTAGAATACCTGTTGAAGGAATAAAACTTCCAACATTACTAAAGTTACCACCTACTTTAAAATTCTTTGTGTTCATCGTAAATACAGAAGTATTATTTGTCACCGAAAAATTACCACGCGCCTCTGCATTTTGCAATATCGAAACAAGTCCACCAGTTTTAGTTACCATTAAATTTCCAAATGCATTTGGAGCTAACAGATTGCCATTTATATTTTGATTTAATGCTGCATTAGCAAATAAAACATTTGATGATGGTGCTGCTGTTAAGGTTCCGTAGTTTGTAAAATTCTCACACAACGATAGGGTTGCGCCAGGATTAATTGTAAGTGTTGCCCCCGGGTTTATTACTATCGATTTGCAATTAGCGGTTAACGATGCAATGGTTGGTTGATTAACAATACCTCCAGGAATAATTGCATCCTTACTACAATTGGGAACAGGGCAACCGCCCCAATTATCTGCTTTAAACCAATCAGTATCTATCCCACCGGACCAATTAGAGCGAGTACCACTGGCTGCATAATTTATTGGAGAAATTGTACTAAAGATAATATCAAACCCACTTGTACTATTTGTGAAATTACTTACCACCAACGCATACTTTTCTCCTGCTAAAACAGTAATTGCTGCATTAAATGCCGATCCAAAACCAGGGTATGCAGTTGGTGAAACACCAGCAACAGCGCTATAACACCCTGATACACCAAGAAAATTATAGTTACAATTTGTAGGAGTCGCCCCAGTTGCAATCTGCGTACAAGTCACTGAACCAGATCCTGCTGTTTTCCAAACTGCAAAATCATAATCAGTACAAACTGTACTTGGTGCACCCGCCCAATCTTTAGGTACAATTGAAAATTCAAGTGTGCCATTTGCTAAAATTGGGATCTCAAACCAAACGGTGCTTCTCTCTCCCGAGAACAAGCAATTAGTTCCACCACCAGGGAAATCACAAATATTTCCAAAACTTTGAAAACCTGGATCACCAAAGCTCATAGTAGTATCACACACTGGTAAATAAACACCGCAGTCTTGTCCGTTGTTTAACGGAGTAAGCGCAACAGCACCATCGGAGGCCATAACAGAAAACGTCCCTACACCAGCGCTGTAACCATCAACAACAATGTAATAAGTCGAACCCGACGCAAGTCCAGTTAATGTCAAATCAGAACTATAATTAGTAGTAGTCCCACAAGCGGCACCATCATCATTACAACCTACTAACGTCATAGCAGTACCGCAAACACCTGAATAAACTGCAACCTGAGGATTAGTGAGCGTATTAGGAATTACACGAACGCGTATTTGTCCGCTTGCAGGTGCAACTGCCGAATACCAAACTGTATTTAAATTATTGGGAGTTAACCAGCATGCCGGAGCTGCAGGCTCTGAAGCACCACTTGAGCAATTATTAGCTCCATTCAAAGGGATTCCTAAAACCAAGGGTGTTGCATTGCACGGTAAATCATTTACTGCTCCTGCACCATAAGATGAAATTGAAATATTATATTGAGCATTAGTAGGATTCGCCCAGGTATCAACAATAATATAATACGTACCGGCAGATGGTAATGTAATACTTCCTGTTAACGTTCCTGAATTTGCGCCATCGGCATTACCTATACAAGAAGTGCCGGCAACGCCAGGACAACCATAATAAACCTGAAATCCGATAGAATTAGTACTTGCACCTGAAAGCGTAATGCTGATGCACTCGGGCCCTGATGCAGTATAGGTATAGACTTTATCTTCTCCTGATTCATAAAAAGTACCACATGAACCTATTGATGCATTAGAATAATCATTACCCAAGCATGCCGTTGATTCACCAGTGCGCGTAAATGGTAATGTTCCAACAGCAACCGAAGAACCACAAGTAGCTCCAGGCAATAAACCTGTTGGTGCCGATATTGAAATAGAATACGGATTACATGTAGGGGAAGCCCATGAGTCAATAATTAAATAATAAGTACGACCTGCCACAACATTTGCGCAAAGCGATTTACTTCCGGTAGAGCTTTGCTCATAAGCCACACATGTACCGCCGGTGCCCGAGCAACTTGAGGTTA
>CALQOD010000072.1 GCA_943332105.1 Chitinophaga pinensis
ACCGAACTCATCAATTGCATAATCTGCGATGACGGTAAATCCTTCCCACAGAAAATTACTTCATTGATTTCATAGATAGAAACTATATCACTGAAAGATGTTAATCCACCTAAGTAAAATGACTTCAAATTCTGATGTTCACTATCATTACTTTCATTGCCGATAAATCCGATAAAACGAGTGGTGTTTCCTCCAATCATTAACATCGATAAAATACGATTCACTTCGTTTGCATCGCCAACAATCAATAATCGCTTTTGTGCCGCTTCGTTTAAATGAAAGGTTTTAATTTTAGTGTAGTGCAATACAATGCGAATCGCAGCAGCAATGAAACAAGCCCATGCAGTACCAAACAATATTAATGCTCTCGAGAAACGTAAGTCTTCAGGTAATAAGGCATAGCCTACTAATATTACAAGCGTGCCTATTAATAATCCGCGAATCAATTTTGAGAAACGAAAGGGTTTATCGTATCCACCATTCAAGTAAGCCGATAAAATCCAGATGCCAATATAAATTGGAACTACTACATTCATAAAGAAAGGAGGGTAGCGTGCCACATTCACATTAATCGACCAATAATCTTTGATGGCCGTCATGCCTAAATAAATCAATCCGCCATCTACTAACGGTAGCCATATACGATCAATAAATCGCTTTACAATTGCTATTCCTGCACGTAGCCAGATTGCCATATTTATCAAGAAGGAAAACAAAGCAGCATTGCCAGGCGCAAAATGTTTCTTCGCAAATATGACCATGGCTTTGTAAAATACAAATACATAGTTCACACTGCTCTTCTTCGTGCTTTCTCCTTTGTAGTGAATAATCTTTGTATCTGCGAAATAATAATTTTTATATCCACCCTTTGTAATGCGATAACTCAAATCAATATCTTCTCCATACATGAAGTAATCTTCATCGAGCAATCCGACTTTATCTAGCGTTTCTTTACGCATGAGCATAAAAGCGCCACTCAATACATCAACTTCATTCGTTTTATTTTTATCGAGATAACCTAAATGATATTTTCCAAAAACTTTCGATTTAGGAAATAGCGCAGATAATCCGAAGATTTTATAAAACGCTACTGATGGAGTAGGGAGTCCGCGTTTCGATTCAGGTAAGAAATTTCCTTTTCCATCAATCATATAAACGCCTAATCCTCCTGCATCTTTATGGCTATCCATAAAGTCAACTACTTTTTTAAAAGTGTCTTCTTCAACAATCGTATCAGGATTCAACAACAAAACATACTCACCTTTCGATTTACGTATAGCCTGGTTGTTAGCTTTGGAAAAACCCGTATTTTCTTTGTTGGCAATCAGGTGAACATTCGGAAAAAGTTCTTCCACCATTTCGTTGGAACCATCCGAAGAATTATTATCAACTACAAAAACTTCCACATCAACTAAACCACAGGCCTTCTGCACCGATTGTAAGCACTGTTGTAAAAAGTACTTTACGTTATAGTTAACAATGATGACAGATAATTTCAAATCGTTTTATTTTACAAGTTCATTGTCGTATGGAACACGGTTCACAATGGAACGACCTAAAGTTACTTCATCTGCATATGCGAGCTCGCCACCAATGGCAACTCCACGTGCAAGTGTACTCACGGGAATATTTAACGGCTTGATTTTTTTGAAGATATAAAACAAGGTGGTATCTCCTTCCATTGTAGTGCTTAAGGCTACTACAATTTCACGAATGGGCTTCTTACCTAAGCGATCAACGAGTGCATCAATGGTTAATTGCGAAGGGCCAATTCCATCCATCGGACTAATCAAACCTCCCAACACATGATAATGCCCTTTATACTGCGCCGTATTTTCAAGTGCAATAATATCACGTATGTCTTCTACAATACAAATAATTCCTTCGTCGCGTTTCGCATCTGCGCAGATATCGCAAATGTCACTACCCGTAATGTTGTAGCAATGCATGCAATATCGAACTTCCTTACGTAGCGACCCAATTTTATCACCCATATTTACCACTTGCTCGGGCTGCATCTTTAATAAATGCAAGGCCATGCGTAAGGCGCTTTTTTGTCCCACGCCAGGCAGCTGTGCAAAAGCCTGCACTACATCGTCGAGTATTTTAGAGGGTAAATTCACAGTTTGATTTCCTGGTTGAAGGAAGACAAATTTACGAATCCTAAGATGTTCAAAAAATATTATTCATGAAAGTTTTGAATAATCACAGATGCCTAATTTCATGTCAAATTAAAACGATGACACCTACACTTACCATCACCCTCATATTACTCTATTTTCTTGTCTTATTAGTGATTTCCTGGTACACCGCCCGCAATGTAGGCAACTATGGATTTTTCCTAGGAAACAAGTCGTCGCCGTGGTATATTGTTGCCTTCGGGATGATTGGCACCTCGCTCTCAGGCGTTACGTTTGTGTCTGTACCAGGTACGGTGCAAACACAGGCGATGTCGTATATGATGGTTGTGGTTGGGTACCTCTTTGGGTACTTGGCCATTGCTTATTATCTGTTGCCATTGTATTATCGCTTACAGCTGACTTCCATCTACACTTATTTGCAAACTCGCTTTGGTATGACCACTTATAAGTCGGGATCGATGTTGTTTATTGTAGCGAGAACGATTGGTGCTACAGCACGATTATACCTTGTGATTTATGTGTTACAGGCGTTTTTGTTGAATGATGCAGGAATTCCTTTTTGGGCGACTGCCGTTTTTATTTTATTGCTGATTGTTGCCTATACGTTTAAGGGTGGAGTGAAAACGATTGTATGGACAGATACTTTGCAAACCTCGTTTATGTTAGGCGGTTTAGTTTTATGTGTGTATTTCATTCTGCATAGCTTGAATATTGATTTCGCAGTGGCCTATCAATCAATGAAAGATGCTGGTCATGCCAACTGGTTAATTACCGATTATAAAAGTCCTGCTTACTTTTTAAAGCATTTGATTGGTGGTGCATTTATCGCAATCACTATGACTGGCCTTGATCAGGAAATGATGCAAAAAAATATTTCAGTTAAAACATTGAGTGGAGCGCAGAAGAATGTAGTGTCGTTAGGTTTTATTTTGATTTTAGTGAATTTCTTGTTTTTATTCCTTGGCGGGTTGTTATACATATATGCGGAGAAAGTGGGAATTAATATTGCAGCAAAAGATTTTAAGAGTGATAATTTATTCCCGGATATTGCGTTGAATTACTTTCCTCCGGTGATGGGATTTGTGTTTATCATTGCTTTAATTTCTGCATTGTTTCCGAGTGCGGATGGTGCAATCACAGCATTAACATCTTCGTTTTGCATTGATATTTTAGGAATTCGGCGTAATGAACAATGGGATGAGCGCAAGCAATTACAATTAAGAAGAATTGTGCATATTGGATTCGCCATTTTGTTTTTGATAGCAGTACTATTTTTCCACTGGTTAGATAATCGTTCTATCATTGATTTGATATTAAAGTTAGGAGGATACACCTATGGGCCGTTATTGGGAATCTTTGTGTTTGGGATGTTTACCAAAAGAATATTGAAGGAGTCTGTCGTTCCTATCATTTGTGTGTTATCACCTTTAATAACGTGGCAATTAGCAGAGAATGCTCCTTCATGGTTTGGAGGCTACAAGTTCGGATATGAGCTAATAGTTGTGAATGGCTTAATTACCTATGCTGGATTGTATTTATCAAGTATTAACAGTCAAAAATCAAAAAAAATAAATAGCCCTATATAATTTATAAAAGTATATTTGCACGAGAATACTCCCCCTATGTTTACTAGAAGTCTTATTCGATTTTATTTAGTAGTATTTGTTTTATTGGGTTCATTTTCTTTTTCATATGCTCAGGAAGAGCCTATGGTAAAATGGAAAGATGGCAAGAAGTATATTGTTCATGAAATTAAAAAAGGGGATACCTGGTCTGGTATTGCACGTCAGTACAAAGCCCCAATAAAAGAATTGCAGGCTATTAATCCGAAAGCAAAGGAACTTAAGTTCGATCAGACGATTTTAATTCCTTACGATTTCTATAAAAAATCGGAGAAGTCACCATCAGAAGAAACTACTGAAAAGGTTGAGGAGAAGCCTAAAAAGACTTCCGTAGAAACAAAACCAACGGAGACTACAGCAAAAGTGGATAGTGCTGCTACAAAATCGAATAAATCAAAAGCAGAGAAAAAGAAATCAGCGAAGGATAAAACTACAACGGCAAAAATAATGGTAAAAAATAAAACTCTTTTACCTGATACTATCAAGGCCTATAAAAACACACCAAAGACTCATATTGTCAAACCTGGCGAGACACTTTATGGGATAGCGGCTAACTACCATATGAAGTTTCAGGATTTTGCTAAGTTGAATTCGTTAACATCAACAAAAATCAAAATAGGGCAGGTCTTAAAAATTCCTCAATATGTTAAGGTTGTTCATTATTCTGATTCAACAAAATCAACAGAGGCTTTAACAGATACCATTAAGATAATTTCTCGAGATATAGTGAAGCAGGTTGTAGATTCCCTTGTTTTGTCTTCTGATGATACGCTAGCTCCTGATTCTCTTAAGTTAGTATTGGGTCCCTTATTAAATTCAAATCCGTATGAGAAATACTACTTCAGCAATACTTCTGAGCAAGGTGTAGCTACGTGGATGATTGAATCATCTGCAAATAAGAAAGGGAAATTTTATGCTTTACACCCTACCGCTGCAATAGGCACTATTATCAAAGTAGTAAATCCAATGAACAAACGTTTTGTTTACGTTAAAGTAGTAGGGCCTCTACCTGAAACTGGTGATAATCACGATGTGTTAATCAAAATTACGCAGTCTGCTGCTCGAAGAATTGGAATTGTAGATAGCAGATTTAGAGTAGATATTTCTTACGGGATCAAAGGAAAGCCAATTTCAAAGAAGTAGTTTTCTTCTTTCCTTTTCAGCTAATAGCAACGATAATTCTCTACTCATTTGTCCTGCTATAGAGGTATTCTCTTGAGCTCTTCTTGTCAGATATGGAAATACCGCATTAACAGGGCCATAAGGAACATACTTTGCAACATTGTACCCCGCTTTTGCTAAATTAAAACTGATATGATCACTCATGCCTAAAAGCTGACTAAAATAAATGCGTTGATCGTTGTTTGCGATAGTGCATTTCTGCATTAATTGCGTTAGCAATAAATTACTTTCTTCATTATGAGTGCCTGCACAAATTGCAATTTGCTGAATATTCTCAAGGCAATAGGTAAGTGCTAAATTATAATCATTGTCGGTCGATTCTTTGCTCGGCTGTATCGGTGATGCATAACCGTTAGTTGTTGCGCGTGCTCTTTCTTTTTCCATGTAAGCGCCGCGAACAAGCTTTAATCCTAAATGATAGTTTCCGTTTTTCGCATGCTCATGACTCGTTTTGATAAATGCTAAACGATCATGACGATAAAGTTGAATGGTATTGTAAACAATCGCTTTTGATGTATTATATTGTTCCATGTTCTCCGTTGCTAAATCATCAATCGCCTGCTGTATCCAGCTTTCTTCTGCGTCGATAAAAATACAAACATCGGATTGGTAAGCCGTATCGCAAATTTTCTTTACACGCGCACGAATACGTTCGAATGCTGCATTTTCTTCTTCGGATAATTTTATTCTTGCACTTACTTTTTCCATTATATCAAAACGACCAAGACCCGTAACTTTAAATACCGAGAATGGAATACTTTTATTTCCTTTCGCTTTTATCACAGTAGCAATAATCTCTTCGCAAGAAGCATCAAATTCGTACTCTTCTTTAGCTCCTTCAACTGAATAATCTAAAATGCTTCCTACACCGAATTGTTGTAATTTTTCAATTGCCTTAGTGCATTCTTCGATGTTCTCACCTCCACAAAATTGTTTAAATATTGTTGCCTTGATAATGCTTTTGACAGGCAAGTGCCAATCTAATGCTTTACCGGTAATGCTGCTTCCTAATGCTACCAATCTTGGATATCCGATTAGTTTAAAGAGCCAATAGGATTGTTTTATTTCCTGATTGCTTTTAGATGCAAAAGCGTTTTCTAAATTATTGAAAGATAAATTGGGCGATGATTCCATAGCACGACAAAGATAATCAGAACCATAAAAAAGGAGGCTTATGGCCCTTTATTTTTGAAGTATTTGCGGTGAGAGGTTGTAACTATTTGTATAGGTGAGCTTTTGATATCATGACATCGTTTATAAAAAATAAACTATGTTGTAACTTTACATGTTTTAATTGATATGCTGCTATCTCCTGACCAATGGGGTTTCCCAAATAACGATAAGCCCTGGATAATCTCCGGCCCTTGTGGTGCTGAATCTGCTGAGCAGGTATTGAACACTGCATTAGGTGTAAAAACCAGCGGTGCACATGCTATTCGAGCAGGTATATGGAAGCCTCGTACGCGTCCTGGTTCTTTTGAAGGAATGGGCGAGCAGGCATTAGCTTGGTTGCGTGATGCAGGTGATGTAACAGGATTACCAGTAATGGTAGAAGTGGCTTCGGCAAAACATGTTGAAGCAGCTTTAAAAAGTAAAATTGATTTTATTTGGATAGGTGCCCGCACAACGGTAAATCCTTTTTTAGTGCAGGAAATAGCAGATAGCTTAAATGGAGTAGATATTCCGGTGTTTATTAAAAATCCAGTGAATCCTGATTTAGCCTTATGGATTGGTGCTATTGAACGAATTGAAAGAAGTGGAACTAAAAAGATTGCAGCTATTCATCGAGGATTTTCAAGTTATGAAAATAATGTTTATCGTAACAAGCCTAACTGGGAAATTCCAATTGAGTTAAAAAGAAGGTTGCCAGAAATTTCTATGTTCTGCGATCCTAGTCATATTTGCGGTAGTCCGCAACTGTTAGGTGCAGTTTCGCAGTTAGCGCTCGACTTACAGTTTGATGGATTGATGATTGAATCGCATTGTAATCCTTCTGAAGCATTAAGCGATAAAAATCAACAATTAACACCTGTAGAATTAAAAAAACTCATTGACTCTTTAAATATCCGAAAAGCAGAATTTGATTGTCCTGTCGAGTTAAGTCGGCTGCAAGATCTTCGTGATGTGATTGATGAAATCGATTTTGATCTGCTTAATAAAATGGCAGAACGAATGGATATTGCAAGAAAAATTGGTCAGTATAAATTTTTAAATAATGTAGCTATTTATCAGATGCAACGGTGGGCAGAAATCATTGAATCGCGCACTGCTATTGGAGAAAATAAAGGATTGTCGCCTGAGTTTATTTTAAAGTTGTACAATATGATTCACGAAGAGTCTATTCTTCAACAAACAAGTCAGGTGAAGGCTGAAGAAGAAGTTCCTATTAAGAGTTCAATCAAGGGATGATTTCCAGTTTAAATATTACATCAACTGCTGTTGTTATCTCAAAGTCGCTTGATGATTTTGAAAAAGAAGTTCATGCTACTTTTCAGCACTACACGCGTATTTTTTTATTGATGGATGTGAATATACAGGTTCATTGTTTTACTGAATTTAAAAAAGTATTTCCTGCTAATATAAAAATTGAAACGATTGTTATTCCTGCCGGAGAACAATCGAAAAGTTTAGCGCAGGCAGAACAAATATGGCAAAAATTGTTTGATGCGAATGCAACCAAGAGCGATTGTTTAATTGCTTTAGGTGGCGGAGTGGTTTCAGACTTAGGTGGATTTGTTGCGGCGTTGTATAAAAGAGGAATGAATTATTTTATTTTTCCAACTTCTTTGATGGCGATGACAGATGCTGCCTTGGGAGGTAAGACCGGAGTTGACTTTCTGCAAATAAAAAATAGTATCGGAGTGCTATCTGCTCCAGAAAAAATATTTATTGCTACTGATTTTTTAAAGACACTAAACGAACGAGAATATAATAACGGTTTAGCGGAGATATACAAGCATGCTATTGTTGCTGATCAAATTTTATGGAATGATTTAAAATCGAACAATGACGAATACGAAATTTTGTTAAAGTCGATTGCTGTGAAAGCAAATGTTGTAAATAACGATTTTTATGAAAAAGGCGAACGAAAGATTTTAAATTTCGGACATACTATTGGACATGCTTTAGAAAGTTATGCGCTAATTAACAATATGGATATGCTGCATGGAGAAGCTATCGTTGTAGGAATGATGATAGAAGCTGAATTAGCTTTTAATGCAGGAATATTAACGCAAGCAATTAAAGAAGAAATTGTGAATGTGTTGTCAACAAAATTTGCGAAGGCTAATCTTTCAAAAGTTGATTTTAAAGCACTCTCTGATTTTTTATTGCAGGATAAAAAGAACACCGATCAAATTTGTTTTTCGTTACCTTCTAAAATTGGTAAATGCGAAATCAATCAGTTCTTTTCATTGGAGGAAATTAAAAAAGCAGCATCACCTTACATCGAATGGCTATGATTACTTTGCAGCTTGATAGTTCACGCTTAGCGAATGAAGTTTATATTCAATTGCCTTCTTCTAAAAGTATTAGCAACCGACTATTGATTATTAATAAAATTGCAAATTCTGATTTAGTTATTGATAATTTATCAGATGCTGATGATACACGAATTTTAAAACAGCTGCTTGAGTCAGATGCGAAGGAAGTTAATTGTGGTTTAGGTGGAACTTCCATTCGGTTTTTTCTTGCTTATTGTTATTTGATAAATCGCGAAGTTGTTGTTAGTGGAGAAGATGCTTTAAATAATCGTCCTATAAAACCTTTGGTGGATGCATTACGTCAGCTAGGAGCTACTATTGATTACCTCGTTAACGAAGGGTTTCCTCCAGTTCATCTGAAGCATACAGAAATAAAATCTAATGAAGTAAGATTTGATTCCAATACTAGCAGTCAATTTGTTTCAGCATTGTTGATGATTGGCCCTGCTTTGCCAAATGGATTAATCATTGATCTGCCAATTAATCAGGTTTCATTTTCCTACATCCATATGACGATTGCATTAATGCGAATGAATGGAGTAGATGTAGCTATTAATGAGAATAAAATTTCTGTTAATCATCAAAATTATAAGCCTGTTGCTTACAAAGTTTCTGCTGATTGGTCGGCAGCAATTTATTGGATAGGATTTATAGCAATCGCAGGTAAAGGAAAGGTTTTATTGAATGATTTGATAATTGAAAATCTACAAGGAGATGAAGCACTCTTAAATTGGTTGCCACATTTTGGTATAACACATAGCCTTACCGAAGAAGGAATTGTTTTTGAAAAGTCAGAAGCAGCAATTGTTAACGAATTAACTTTAGATTTATCAGACTCTCCAGATTTAGCACAACCACTCGCTGTTATAGGTGCTGCATTAGGAATTAAAACTACACTTACAGGATTGTCTACATTGAAGCATAAAGAGACAGATCGCATTGATGCAATTGCAATTGAATTGAGAAAGTGTGGAGTCAATTGTGTGGTAAATAACGATTCGTTAGAAATTAGTGGAAAAGTAAATAAGACAACATTAGCCAACATTGTTTTTGATACTTACAACGATCATCGCATGGCTATGAGTTTGTCGATGTTAGTTGCTTTAGGTGATCCTGTTATTTTGAATAACCCCGAAGTGGTTTCAAAATCGTATCCTCTTTTTTTTGAGGAACTTAAAAAATTCTGTAGTGTTACTGATTTATAAAGTTGTGCATTGCATCCGCACATTTTTCACCATCCATCGCTGCACTTACAATTCCACCCGCATATCCAGCACCTTCAGCACAAGGGAATAGTCCCATGATTTCAACATGCATTAGCGTTTCTTGATTTCTAGGTATTCTTACTGGCGATGATGTTCTTGATTCTGTTCCAACTACAACGCCTTCGTTAGAATAATAGCCTTTAATTTTTTTGCCAAATTCACGGATTCCTGCGCGTAAGGCCTGTGTAATTTCTTTTGGAAGTACTTCCCCTAATTGAGTGTTACTAACGCCAGGGATATACGAAGTATTAATAATTCCTGTGCTGTTTTTCCCCTCACAAAAGTCGACTACTCTTTGTGCAGGAGCTACTAAGTTACCACCACCAGCATTAAAGCAATTCCTTTCCACTTGTGCTTGGAATTCTATTCCAGCTAGCGGCCCCAGTTTTTTAAATGATAAATAATCACTTAAGGTTACACTTACTACCATTCCGGAATTCGCATAAGGGTTATTTCGTTTTGATGGCGACCATCCATTTACTACTAATTCGTTGGGTGCAGTTGAGGCAGGTGCAATAATTCCACCAGGGCACATACAAAAACTATAAACACCTCTGTCAAATGCTTGTGTAGTTAGCGAGTAGGAGGCAGGAGGTAAAAAATCCCCTCTCAAATCGCAATTATATTGAGAGCTATCAATTATTGATTGTGGGTGTTCTATTCTAATTCCTAATGCAAATTCTTTTGATTCAATTAAAACATTTTGCCGATGAAGCATACTAAAAATATCGCGTGCCGAATGACCTGTAGCTAATAATACTGCATCTGATTTAATAATTGTTGCTTCATTGTTGTTATCAATTGAAGCTATTTTTAATCCTTTGATTTTTTTATTTTCAATAACTAATTCTTCCAATATAGAATTGAAATGAACTTCACCACCACAATTTTCAATAAACTCACGCATACGAGTAACGATAGTTGGTAACTTATTAGTTCCAATGTGTGGGTGCGCCTCAATCAGAATAGATTCATCAGCACCAAAGTCGCAAAAGGTATGGAGTACACGTAAAATATTTCCTCTTTTACCTGAACGCGTATAAAGTTTTCCATCTGAATAAGTTCCAGCACCTCCTTCTCCATAACAGTAGTTTGAATTTTCGTTTACAATACCTTGTTTGTTAATCGCAGCCAAATCTCTTCTTCTGCTACGCACATCTTTTCCTCTTTCAAAAACAACAGGCTTATAACCTAATTCAATCAAGCGCAATGCAGCAAACATTCCTGCAGGACCAAATCCTATTATATGTATTGGCTTGCTTGTACTTACATTTTTATAGTCCCTGTCAATGCCTATGGGGAGTGGAAGTTTTTCTCCAACAGCAACATCAAAAAACAATCTATATTTTACTTGTCTAGATCGGGCATCAATTGATTTTTTTAAAAGGCGATATTCATCAATCTCATCACTATTGCAATTTAGTGAATGTGCTATTTTTTTCAGGTATTGGCCCTCGTTGGCTGCCTCTTCGGGTAGCAGAACAAGTTCAATTCTATTTATCATTTATTCAAAAGTAAAGGAGATAGACCAAATACGAGATTTAAGTCCGCTAAGAGATGTGGTATAAACGGCATTGTCGTTCGCCAAAATATTTGGAATGCCTTGATACATTTTAATTTCAGGTGCAAATTTAAAGAGAGGCAAATAGAGGTCCATCCCCAACCCGATTTCATAACCATAATCGTATTTTTTCAATTTAACTAATTGCTCGTCGCTTTCTACAGCAGCCTGTGATACTAAATCGACCATGTATTTAGCGCCTCCTAACACATAAAAGCGGTAGTTGTTTACACGATTGGATTTAAATTTAAGCGTTAATGGAAACTGAATAAAAGTGGATTCTATTTTCTTTGTTACGATTGATTGTCCTGCTACTTTCAATGTCATGTTGTAGGTCATGTTACGTTGAGAAAATGCTAGCAAAGGAGTAAATCGCAAATCGAAATTTTCAGCTATACGCAAATTAGATATGATACCTAAGTCAAATCCAGTTTGCCCGTCTCCAGATAAAAAAAGTACGCTGTCATTAATTAATAAATTTTCAGCACGGGAAACTTTAAAATTAGTTTTGTTGGTTCCTAATAAAAATCCAAAATGAATCCATTGCTTATCGTACTTCTCCTGATTTTTTACAATAATTCGCTGTCCATTTGCTGCTTCAAATGAGGCAACAAATAAAAGTAAGATGATTATTAATTTAACAGAGGTTTTCATTTTTATTTATTTCCAACATAAATACTGGCAATTCCGAATGTAAGTGAAACGCATTTAGTGTTAACGAAATTATTTTTATCTAGAATTTTAACAAATTCCTTTCCATAAGGAAACGCGGCAACTGATTCAGGAAGGTACTCATAAGCAGCTTTTTCTTTAGAAACCAATTGACCAATAAGAGGCAAAATGTATTTCGAATAAAAAGTATAAAACTGTTTTACCGGGAATTTTTCGGGTTGAGAAAATTCAAGGATAACTACTTTTCCATTAGGTTTTAATACTCTCAACATTTCACTTAATCCTTTATCTAAATTTTGAAAATTTCGAACACCAAAGGCAACGGTGATAGCATCATAGGTGTTATCTGCGAAGGGTAGATTTTCTGAATCAGCTTGCTGAAGTGTAATTTGTTTTGCAAAACCAAGTCCTTCAATTTTCTTTTGACCTTCCGCTAACATCAAAGCTGAAATATCAACTCCAGTAATTTGTTCAGGTTCCAGTTTCATGCAGGCAATTGCTACATCAGCTGTTCCAGTAGCAATGTCTAAGATGGTTTCAGGTTGAAGTGGTTTTAATTCGGCCACCATTTTTTTTCTCCATCCTTTGTCAATACCTACTGACAAAACCTTATTTAATAAATCATACTTTGGAGCGATGCGGTCAAACATATCTTCCACGCGTTCGCGCTTGGAGGATCCTTTATAGTTTTGTGGAATTACATTCATGACATTAATTGCATTGCTTCTTTTTTAAGAAGTTCTTTATCAATAGGTACAACTCCTACTTGCTCACAAACTAATCCTCCAGCTAAATTAGCTAGTGAGGCAATCATAGTTTCGCTTAATCCTAATCCTAAACACAAAGCTGCTACACTTATAACGGTATCGCCTGCACCCGAAACATCTGAAATGCTTCTTACATGCGCTGGAATAATGGTCTTTGAATTTTCATTGCCGATATATACACCATGTTCTGAAAGTGTAACCATGATGGTTTTTATTTGCTGCGTATTTCTAAAGGGTTCGCAAATAGCACTTAATGTTTCTAAATCGGGTTTTTTAATATCCACTTTAACACCTTGCCTTAATTCGATTAAATTAGGTTTGAACAAATCAACTCCTTGGTACGAATTAAAGTTCTTCTTTTTAGGATCAACTGCTGTTGAGATCCCTACATTTTTACAAATTTCGACTACCGTTTTAATTAATTCAGGGTTAAGAACACCTTTGTCATAATCTTCAAAAACTACTACAGCGGGTTTTTCTTTTTCAATCAACTGTCGAATTACATGTAAAATTGCAGATTGTTCTTTTGAAGATAAATCATGCATTACTTCATCATCTACTCGTAGCAATTGATGATTGTTTCCTATAACACGTGTCTTAACAGTTGTTACTCTTTCCGATGATTGAATCATGCCATTTGTCGACATGTTTAACTCCTTCATAAGAGAAATCAACTCGTCTCCATTTCTATCATTGCCAATAACTGAACATAGAATAGGAGTGGCCCCCATCGCTTTTATATTGATAGCAACATTTGCGGCGCCACCTAATCTGTTTTCTCTTTTCTTTACTGCTACAATAGGCACAGGCGCTTCTGGCGAAATTCGATCAACACTTCCCCACAGGTAAGCATCTACCATTACATCGCCAATGATGAGTACTTTTAATTTATTAAATGAATCGAATA
>CALQOD010000073.1 GCA_943332105.1 Chitinophaga pinensis
ACTTCGATGTAACTTACATGCCTGTTTTCAATGATAATCAAACAATCATTAACATGATGGGAGTTGCCATTGATATTACTAACTATAAAAAAAGTGAGGAAGATTTAAAATCTACTATTTTAAAAACTGATTTGTTGGCCAAAAGCAAGGAAGAATTTTTAGCTAATATAAGCCATGAAATCAGAACCCCTATTCATGGGATTATTAGCCTATCGCAATTTCTAAACAGCACTATACTGACATCCGAGCAAAATAAATATTTAGACCTGATTAAAAAATCAGCAAATACTCTTCTAGTAATCGTAAATGACATTTTAGATTTATCGAAGATTGATGCCGGACAAATGACATTTGAAGAAATAGATTTCAACTGCCGTGATATTGTACAATCCAGTGTTGCTGCTTTTATTCCAAAATCTAATGAAAAAGGAATTTATATTAAAACATTTTTCGATTCAATAGTGCCAGATACAATAGTAGGTGACCCGGTTAGATTAACCCAAATAATAAATAACATTGTAGGTAATGCTGTAAAATTCACTGATAATGGTGGTATAGAAATTCACATAGATTGTTTCGATCGTTCAAATAAATATGTGATGTTACAATTAAAAATTCAAGATACAGGTATTGGAATTCCGCCACATAAAATAAATACAATATTTAATGCTTTTAGTCAGGCCAGTCTTGAAATCACAAGAAAATATGGAGGTACTGGCCTAGGTCTTAATATCACCAAGCAATTAGTAGAAAAACAAAACGGAACCATTCATATAGATTCGACTCTAGAAAGCGGCTCCTTATTTACAATAAAAATACCCTATAAAATATCTGAAAATACAAACAGTACTATACAGATAGAACCCTCATCAAAAGAGGTATTGCAAAAAAGAATAAAGGTTTTAGTTGCCGAAGATCATGACATTAATAGATTTATAATTGAAAAAATGTTGAAGGATTGGGATCATGAGTTTGATTTTGCAATAAATGGTGAAAACGCTGTAGCACTTGCCAGCAAAAATAGTTATGACTTAATCTTGATGGATATAGAAATGCCAGATATAGATGGATATAAAGCAACCACATTAATTAGAAAATCTGATTGCTTAAATAAAAATACACCAATAATTGCAATAACGGGCCATGCTATGAATGGTGAAAGAGAAAAATGTTTATCATTTGGAATGAATGAATACATTTCCAAGCCGTTTAAAACAATCGAATTACAACAACTTATTAAAGATCTCATCGTACAAGCCAACAACGAAAAAATACTAAAGGAGGATGATTATATGAAAATTACTTCTATCGATCGTTATACTGATATGCACTTTTTAAAAGAATTATCGGATAATAACGATCAATTCTATAAAGACTTTTTAATAATGTTTCTAACAAACATTCCAATTGCTATTTCGTCTATTAAGAAATCATTTGAAACAGAAAATTGGGAAAATTTAAAACTTGCTGCGCATAAAGTTAAACCATCATTTAATTATGTAGGTTTAAAAGAATTAAATACGCTTGCAGCAAAAATAGAAATGCAAGCTAAAGTCAAAGATCCAAGTAATATCTTGGAAATGATAGCCAGAATTGAAGATGTAATGTTATACGCAACAAAAGAATTAGAACAAGAACTTAACTCATTTACCTATTAAAATGAACACTAAAGTATTCATAATTGAAGACGATCCTATTGTAACATCAGTTATAAAGCAATCATTAATTGTTTCAAGCAATTGTGATATTTACACATTTGATAGTGCTACAGAATCATTGCTAAACCTACATCAAAATCCAGATATTGTTATACTAGATTATAACCTTCCAGATGAAGATGGTTTTTCTGTGATGACGAAGATAAAATCGTATTCTCAAAATATACAAGTTGTTATATGTTCTGGCCAAGAGAAGGCGGATGTCGTATTAAAATGTTTAAATAACGGAGCCAACGGTTATGTTTTTAAGGATGAAATGATGATTGAATATTTAAGAAAAAGTGTTTCTTCATTAGCTGAAAATGTAATTCTAAGAAAAGAAGTTGAGGTATTAAAAGATCAGATTATTGATAGAAATAAATACTCAAATATTATAGGAAACAGTAAAGAGGTATTAAAAGTATTACGGCTAATACAAAAAGTTGAAAAGAACAACATGACCGTGTTGGTTACCGGACAAAGTGGAACAGGAAAAGAACTTGTTGCAAAAGCATTACATTATAACTCAAATAGATCAAGAAAACCATTTGTAATTGTAAACATGGGAGCCATTCCAACAGATCTTGTAGAGAGTGAATTGTTTGGTCATGAGAAAGGTGCATTTACTGATGCACGTGAGAAAAGAATTGGCAAGTTTGAAGAAGCTGACGGAGGAACAATTTTCCTTGATGAAATAGGTGAAATGGATTTAAGTCTGCAAACAAAACTACTACGTGTACTTCAGGAAAAAGAGGTTACCCGAATTGGCAGTAATAAAATCATGAAACTAGATTTCAGATTAATTGCAGCTACAAATAAAAATATGCTTCATGAAGTTAAAGAAGGACGATTCAGAGAAGATTTATTCTATCGCTTACAAGGATTCTTAATTCATCTGCCTCCATTAAAAGAAAGAGGTGATGATATTATTCTATTAGGAAAAAGTTTTTTAAGCGACTTCTGTAAAGAGAATAAAATGCCACAAACACAATTATCAAAAGATGCTTGTAGTTTTATGTTGGATTATGATTGGCCAGGAAATATTCGCGAGTTAAAAGCTGTAATTGAAAGAGCGGCATTAATGGCTGAAGATACTATTATCAATGTTGAAGACTTAACATTTGTTAATGCTTAAAAATGAAACTAAGAAATAGACAGCGTCAGAATTTACGTACAAAGCAAATAGTTAGGTATGTATCCTATTTTACCTTAGCAATAGGTTTAATACGAATTACTGCAATGGGAATAAACTACCTATTGTCAACTAGTACATCTCATGCAAAGACTGTAAATTTATTGCAGGAAGATGCAATAAATAGCGGTGAAACAATAATACAACTTCATTGGGATAATGCTTCTATTGAAAACAAGTTATTGTTTGATCAGATTTTAAGTATTTCTAAAGATGCGTATTTCAAGGAAAACAAAAATGGTTTTTCGGGAATAGCAGCTGGTAGCAAAGGTAAAGATCTTGATATTGTATTAAAGCAAACCGATTTACTTAATGAAGATGGTTTAGACTTATCGCTTGATCTATCTAAACAAGAAGAAGATGGATATTTTTTTAGCAGAGGAAGTAGTTTTCAATTTGGCTTTGATAAAAAAGGAATTGTTATTCGTTATGAACTTACAGCTGCCAATGGAAAATCTTATTTTATTGAAAATAATATTGAATGCGAATTAATAAATAATAAAAACTACAACTGTAGATTTTTATACACGTCTCAAACTGGAAAAGGAGAAGTGTTTATCAATAAAATATTAATATGGTCAAATCAGGCTGCGCCTAATTGTAGATTGACTTGGAAAGACAAAACGAATTTAGTAATAGGTAAAAATATTAATGGTAACGGAAAAGACCTTGCATTGCTTAACAACATCGTAATTAAAAAAACGGGCAAATCGAATACTTCTCCGATGGATCTTTTAGGGTTTACTGCCGATTTAAAAGGAAACGAAGTTGAAATACAATGGTACACAGCAAAGGAAAATGGAACAGATTATTTTAAAATCGAAAAAAGTTTTGACACAAAAGAATACCAAGAAGTAGGCAGGGTAAAAGCGGCAGGAATCTCTTCAGGCCTCAAAACCTACACACTGAAAGATTCGAATCCGAATACCGGTATCAGCTATTACCGAATTGCTTTAAACAACAATACAAACAAGTCGATTTGGCTACCTGTAATAGCCCTTAAAATCAAACCTGAATTGTTAATACCGAAAAATACCAGCTCAAATTAAAATTAATTGCCTAATATTATAAAACCTTTGAAGTTAATTCAAAGGTTTTTTTATTTTTATAGAATAATTATATTATCATGGCTATTATAAAAGAATTTAAATCGTTTGCTCTTCGCGGCAACCTAATCGACTTCGCGGTGGGTGTTGTTGTAGGTGGTGGTTTTACCAAGATCACATCTACATTTATTGATGGAATAGTAATGCCATTAATAGGTAAAATAATTGGAGGTCAGGATTTCTCTGAATTAAAATTTAAAATCCAAGATGGTTCGAAAGACGTTTTGGATGCTTCAGGAAATATTATCACGAAAGCTGTCCCAGAAGTTTACATCCGCTACGGTGAATTTATGAGTGCAGTCATCGATTTTTTCATGGTAGCCTTGGTTATGTTTTTTGTTGTGAAAGCAATGAATAAACTACGTAAGAAAGCAGAGGAAGAAAATATCGCTGCAAAACCAAATCAAGAAGTCTTATTAGAAGAAATCAGAGACCTACTAAAAAACAAATAATATGAAGAAAATATTCGTCATTTTAATATTACTAACTAAAGTAGTATTTGTAGCAAACAGTCAAACCAATAACGATACTATCTGGAAGAAAGGTCTTTTTGCTTCTGCTAATTTTAATCAGGTAAGTTTTACAAATTGGGCAGCAGGAGGAGAAAATGCAATAGCAATTAGTAGTTTCATAAATACATACGCTAATTATAAGAAAGGAAATATTGTCTGGGACAATAATCTCGACATATCGTATGGACTAAACAAGAATGGCAGTGAAGATTTAAAGAAGAATGAAGACCGTATTGAATACACGAGTAAGTTGGGATACTCAATACACGATAGCAAAAAGTTTTATTACACCTGCTTGTTAAACTTAAAATCACAATTCACTAATGGGTATGATTATACCAACGACAAGCCTACTGTAATTAGTCGTTTTGCAGCTCCTGCGTTTACGGTATTATCATTAGGTATCGACTATAAACCGTCCGACAAACTATCAACTTACCTCTCTCCTATTTCGAACAAAAATACAATTGTACTAGATGATACATTATCAAAACAAGGTGCTTACGGTGTTAAATCAAACGAACATATCAGATCTGAAATGGGAGCTTATATAAATGTGAAATACAAGCAAGAAATTATAGAGAATGTCACTTTAATATCACAACTTGATTTGTTCTCAAATTATTTAGAGGACCCACAAAATGTCGATTTAAATTTTACGCTGATGTTAGTAATGAAAGTAAATAAGTATATAACTGCAAACTTCTCAACTCAGTTTATTTATGATGACAATACCCCTATCTCCGTCTATGAAGGATCGGGCAGCGCTAAAAAATTAGTTGGCGTTGGACCAAGATTGCAATCAAAACAAGTTTTTGGCGTTGGACTAGGATATAAAATAGCAAAAAGCAAAATCGCAAAATAAGAATGGGATTAACAATTTACATTGCCTCTGCTGGCTCGGGTAAAACTTTTCAATTAGTTCGTCAATATCTTGAAAAAGTCATAAGAAACACAAATGACTATAAAAGGATTCTTGCGATAACATTTACCAATAAAGCCGCTGAGGAAATGAAATCTCGAATTATCAGCGAATTACTATTACTAGCTAATCAAAATAAATCAGACCATTTACAACACCTCATCGACTATTTAAAGTACGATGAAAATTTAATTAAACAAAGAGCCGAATTAGTAATACAAAATATATTGCATGATTATTCTTCATTCGCAATTTCAACAATCGATAGTTACTTTCAGGTACTTTCTAAAACATTATCAAGAGAATTAAAACTTCCTATCCACTATTCAATTGAACTTGATGTGGACAATATTGCAGATACAATTACAGAAAGATTGTTGGAAATATCAGGCAAAAACAATCAACTAACCCAATGGCTTGAAGAATTACTAATTGACAATATCGACAACAGTAAGGGATGGAATATAAAGCCAGATTTAAAGTTGATGGTAAAAGAAATTATCAATCGACCTATTGTTAGCCTGTTTTCTAATGCACTATCAACTAACGACTATCAAATTTATGTTCGATCATTAAAAACAGAAAAGTTAAAGCTGATAAATGAAATACATGATAAATGCCAATTAGTAGTTAATTCCGCTTTAGTAATTGGATATACAACGGATAACTTTAAAGGGAAATCTACTAGTGTATTAGCTTACTTGTTAAAAATTTGCAATGATAAAAGTAAAATATCAGACAAAGGGTTATCCGCAAGTTTTCAAAATGCAGTAGATGATTGTACTGCGATGATTCCTAAAGACAAAAACATCAATCAAGATTTTATTGACTTTATAACTAACGATTTTCATCCGCAACTTCTGGAATTAAATACTATCTATAATAACAACATCATTCATGTATTAACCATTAATGAAATTCTAAAATTATCTTATCAGGCAGGACTAATTGAAAAACTAAATGAAACTTTAAAATCATATCGCGATGAATTTCAGACATTCTTATTAAGTGACACAACAAAGTTGCTTCAAGATGTTGCACAAGATGACGATGCCTCTTTTATTTATGAAAAATCTGGTAACACTTATAACTACCTTTTTATTGATGAATTTCAGGACACAAGCGATGCTCAATGGAAAATACTAAAGCCTCTTATAAAGAACTCCCTTTCTATTGGTAAAGATTCGTTAATAGTTGGAGATCCTAAGCAATCTATTTACAGATGGCGAGGTGGAAACATGGAATTAATTTTAAAAGGTGTTAAAGATGACCTTAAACAATTCCAAACAGAAATAAATGAAATAGCTCTTAAAACAAATTATCGATCAAAAAATAACATCATTGATTTTAACAATGAAATTTTTAAAGCGACTTCAGAAAAAATAAAGTCTAAACTTCACTCACCTAATATCACGCTTGATAAAGCATATGAAGAATCGAATATGTTTCAAAATAATCAAGGTGAAAAAACTGCGGGCGGCTATGTAGAAATTAGTTTTATTGAAAATGCGATTAAAAATAATGATGAAACTATAACTACTACAGAAAATTCAGAGGATTCTGAGGAAGAAAACGAGGTTGTTCCATCATCCAATTTTGAACGACTAATAGCTATTATCGAAGACGCTGTTAAGAGAAATTTTAATCTTAACGATATTGCCATTTTAGTTCGCAAGAATGATGATGAAGCAAAAATTGCGAATTACTTATTACAAAATACATCTATAAATTTTATTTCGAGCAATTCATTAAAAATAACAACCAACAACAAAGTAAGATTTATTATAAGTTGCCTGCGCTTTATTTTCGATAATAAGAATATGATTCTTGAAGAAGAATTGAACTTTTTTGCTTCAAAACTACTCGCAGAAAACACTTCCTACTTCAGAAACGAAAGTTTCATCAACACACACGAACAAACCTGGGTTAAAACTAAATTCAAAGTCGAGATTAATAATCTAAAAACACTACCAGTTAACATTTGCTATTGGCAAATTTTAAAACTAACGGGATTAGATCATTTTGATTTATATCTGGAAAAGTTCTATGATGTAATGATGGAATACACTACGAAAGAAGGTGGCTCAATAGAGTATTTCTTAAAATGGTGGGATGAAAAATCACAAACTAAAGACTGGCCTGTCAATTTGCCAGCTGGTAATAATGCAGTTAGGATTATCACAATACATCAATCAAAAGGTTTAGAATTTCCAATAGTAATTATGCCATTTACAGACTGGGAAATAACACCTAAGTCGAAACAAACAATATGGGGTGAAACTATACAAGCACCATATAATTCAACTAAGGCAAGCCCTTTAGTGTTTTCTCAAAAACTTGAGAAAACTTCTTTTATTGATAGCTACTACAAAGAAATCGACAATTCATATATTGATAATTTGAATTTGCTATATGTAGCATTCACGCGCGCTAAAATTGAACTTTATGTTTTCTCGAAATTCAATTCAAAAGAGAATTGCGTAGGAAATTTATTGCTATCAGGCATACAAACAAACAGTAATTTATTACCACACTATTCCGAAAATGAAAACGACATAAAATTTATTTACGGAATACGAGAGATAAATAACAATATCGAAAAAGCAAAAGGTGGTGAATTAACAATAAAAAATAACACAATATTGAATCCGATTTTAAATAACAGCGGTTCGGTATTGCCAGCCTTAAGTTATAAAATAAAAAGTGGTGATCAGCTTTATGGGGATTATCTTCATTATTTATTAAGTAAATTAAACAACGAAAATGAATTAGACACTGAATTATTTAATACTAAAATCAAATTCAATATTTACGATAATAGTGTTGTTGAACGATTAAAGAAAGATGCATTACTCACATTAAAACTTTTGAATGAAAATAATTTCAATGATTCCAATTATGCGATCAAAAATGAATCGAGTATTTACTTTGAAGGCGAAACATTAAGACCTGACCGGGTACTGATGAAAGACACCAGCGCTATTATAATTGATTTCAAAACAGGCAGCAAGGATGACAAGCACAATAAGCAGGTTGAGAAATACTGTTCGGTGATTGAAAAGATGGGCTTTAGAGAGGTAAAAGGCTATTTACTTTATACCGAAACAAACAGCTTAGAGCCAATCAATTAATTTAGTTGGTTAAGTAACTTGCATCACCAGTTTTAGCTATTAAAATAGTACCTTTGCGTAAAATTTTACTACTATGTCGAATGCAATATACAAGGTGCCTGCTGCCATCAACGAGCCGGTATTGAATTATGCTCCCGGAAGTGCGGAGCGCAAAGCTCTAAAAGCTAAATTACAGGAAATGAGAAGTCAGGTGATTGATGTGCCTATGTACATCGGTGGCGAGGCTATTCATACAAATAAGAAAGGCGATTTACGTCCACCGCATGATCACCAACATTTATTAGGAACCTATTCTATTGGTGATGGCTCGCATGTAACGGCAGCGATTAACGCAGCTATGAAAGCGAAAGATGCATGGGCGAATATGGAATGGGAACAACGCGCTTCTATTTTCTTAAAGGCTGCTGAATTATTAGCTGGTCCTTACCGTGCAAAGATCAATGCATCTACCATGTTAGCTCAAAGTAAAAATGCTTATCAGGCAGAGATTGATGCAGCATGTGAAATGATTGACTTCTTACGTTTCAACGTAGAGTATGCAAGAGAGATTTATACGCAACAGCCGATATCATCAAAGGGAATTTACAATCGCGTAGAGCAACGACCGTTAGAAGGGTTCGTATTTGCGTTAACGCCATTTAACTTTACTGCTATTGCTGGTAATTTACCTACTAGCGTTGCGATGATGGGAAATACGGTTGTATGGAAACCAGCATTCACGCAAATTTATTCTGCGAATGTGTTAATGGAAGTTTTCATGGAAGCAGGATTACCAGCAGGTGTTATCAATTTAGTTTATGTAGGTGGTGCAGAAACAGGTGATGTAATTTTTAGTCACCCTGACTTTGCAGGAATTCACTTTACAGGATCAACGGGTGTGTTCCAAGATATCTGGAAGACGATTGGAAATAATATTCATAAGTACAAATCATATCCGCGTATTGTTGGAGAAACAGGCGGTAAAGATTTTATCCTAGCGCATCACAGTGCAAATCCGCAGGAAGTCATTACAGCATTAAGCAGAGGTGCTTTTGAATACCAGGGACAAAAATGTTCTGCTGCATCGAGAGCATATATTCCATCGAACATGTGGGAAACAGTAAAGCAAGGTTTGATTACTGACTTAGCATCGATGAAGATGGGGCCTACAGAAGATTTCGAAAACTTTGTTAATGCAGTCATCGACGAAAAATCATTTGATAAACTAGTCAGCTATATTGAGAATGCGAAGAAGTCGAGCGAAGTTGAAATTATTGCTGGTGGCACTTACGATAAATCGAAAGGATACTTTATTGCTCCAACAATTATTGTTGCGAAAGATCCGAAGTACGTAACGATGTGCGAAGAATTATTCGGACCGGTATTAACAATTTACGTTTATGATGCGAATAAATTTGAAGAGACTTGTGAGTTAGTTGATTCAACATCGACCTATGCCTTAACAGGATCGATAATGGCGAAAGATCGTTATGCAATACAAACAGCGACAAAGAAATTAGTGAATGCAGCTGGCAACTTTTACATCAACGATAAATGTACAGGTGCTGTTGTAGGACAACAACCATTTGGTGGAGCGAGAGCATCGGGAACAAACGATAAAGCAGGATCATTGATTAACTTGTTACGTTGGGTTTCTCCTCGTACCATTAAAGAGACCTTGGTACCTCCTACCGACTATCGCTATTCGTTTTTAGATAAAGAATAAAATAAGAGTAGAGTTATAAAATAAGGGAGCAAAAATTTTTGCTCCCTTATTCATTTAAGATCATTTCCATGCGACACAAAACCATTCGCTCAATTAATTCGAATGGCAAAGACTCATTCAATTTAAATTGCACAGCTCCTTTTGAATGTGTGTAAGATTGCAATCCCTTTTTAAAATACTCGATAGGATTTGAAGTTGGATAAAAGCCGATATGATTTTTGTAACCTGCAAAATACACCACTACCTTATTGAATTTATAGGCTGGCATATTATAACTGATTACAGGCTCTGCATACGGAATTACGGATGCAATAAATCGATTGAGTTCTTTCAACTTTTGCTGGACAGGCTTATCGAAAGAAGCGATATGCTCATCGATACTAGAGAACCTAGGCATTACCGTTAGTAATGGGTTGGATTAAGTCCCACAGATTTCCATACATATCTTGGAACACACAAACGGTGCCCCATACTTCGTGTGTGATAGGACGAATAATTTTAACTTCATGTTGAAGCAATCGATCATAAAACTCTTGAAAATTATCCGTATGTAAAAACAGAAACACCCTCCCACCCGTCTGATTACCGATTCGTGATTGTTGCTCCTCGTTAGAGGCCTTTGCTAAAAGAATAGAGGTCTCTGCATGCTCCGCAGTAGCCACTCGCACCCAGCGTTTATTTTCATCCAGTCGAGTATCTTCTAGCAAATGAAATCCAAGTACAGAAGTATAATAAGCAATAGCCTTATCGTAATCGTCGATGACAAGGGCGAAGTGAGCGAGTTTCATGGGGGATATTTTTTAAACAGAATCAGTTATATGGATTGACAAAGAAACTAGCTTTTAGAGTTGGTCAATTTTATTAATTCTTGCTTGTAATTCTAGTATTCGATTTATTAATGTTTCAAATTTTAATGGTTCCCCATAAATCATAAAACTTGTCATTGCAGCATAATCACTTTCGTAATTTTTTATTACTGCATTTGGTGGAATGATTTTAATTTTACTTGGGATATGATTAATATAGTCAATCCCTCGTAATGGATTAAACTTTTCTCTATGAGTAACAATATTCCTATAAAGGGCAGTGTTTTTTAAAGCTGCAATTCCATGTTCAGTATCCATTAATTTTTCCAAGTCATACAAGTGTCGTGAAAGTCTTTCTACACGGATTTTTTCAACCCCCTGTGAAAACTCCTCGTGTAGCAAAAAAACTTTTTCTAAAAATGTTCTTTGCGGAAGCACAGTTGCAATTGTAAAAGGTTCCATTGCAAAATTTTGTTGTGAAAAATTTTCGCCTAATATTGAGTTGATTTGCCTTTCCTCAACAGGTTCCATCAGTGAACGTGAACTTACTTCTATCAAAACCCTTTGCGGTAAATATACTGACGTGTCAATTACTGAGTTATAATGAATTTCTATAACCTGTGGATCTTTGTCTGAGTCTATTACAGGTTGAGCGATTAGTTTACATTCATCAATTAATTTCCATTCGGTCAGTATTTTGGTTAAGTCATCAAGGAAAATCGTTGATATGAATTCACAAGATTGTTTCCTTAGATTTTTGATTTGAGTTTTACTAATGTCGCCATCAAATCCGAAAAATTTTCTATCTATTGCCAAATCAATATCCTCTGAAAATCGTTCTATCAAATTCCAGCCTTTGCTTAGCGAAGTCCCACCTTTGAAAACAATATTATTACTGTATTGCAACGAAAAAGATGCGTTCAATACCACTGTAACCCACCAATCTTTTTCAATTGCTACCGACGGCAAACCCGTTAAATCTGTCGCCTGATTAAGAATCTCGATTCTTCTTTCTTTTGTTAATGCTAGCCAGTTCGTATTCATCTAATCGTTTGCATTAATAATTTGTTTATCCAGGCTGGTGCAAGTTTGGCGTCGTTTATTATATTTTCTGACTTCTCTTTTTTGAGTAGCTTATGAATTTTTAATAGTATGGCATTATCGACTTTTGATTGACCAATAGTTTTAAGTGCTTGAATTACCAAACTGCTAATTTCACCTTTTGCCAATAAGTTTTTGGGACTTGTTTTTTTAAAAGTAATTGTTCGTTTCCCAACCTTTATGCTTCTTGCTGCTCCATCGGTTAAATAAACCACTTTCATTGGAACTTGAGTTGACAAACCTAATTTATTTAATGCCTGAACTCCAGTTAAAACAATTCTAGCTTTATCTCGCCTTGCAATTGCTCTCGCTATATCTTCGGTTGATGGGAATAAAACACCCAATTCTTTGTCAACTTTTGGATAGAGGTAAATACCGTGAGCTAAGCGAACAAGTATTTCCTTTTCTTTTAACCGCAACAAGGCTTTCTTAACACTTTCCGAATTACCGTAGTCTAAGAAGTCGTCTACAAAAAGAACACTGCTTTTAGGGTATTTTTTCAGGAGTGTCGAAATTTTTTTTTCTACTATTGGTCTTTCCATCACAAATTAATTCGTCCCAAATTTAGCAAATATTTGGGACAAAAAAACATTGGCTTTAAGTTTTATCCAATTTAGCCGGAGTGCCTTATATGAACTTGAATTAAAGTTCCTGAGAATGACAGGCAATTGCCTTATCGTAATCGTCTATTAAAAGGGCGAAGTGAGCGAGTTTCATGGGGTAAAATTTATTAAGAATTTAATTAAACTAAGCTCAAAAACCATTATGCAAATTTTATGCATTTTTGAGTCAAAAGAAAACGAATTTATACATTTAAGCAAATCATATCATACTAAGTAAAAAAATTGAACACTGCCTAATTTAGCCTTGTCACTTACTTATTAAAAGTAACAATATCAGCAGCAACAATACATGTCACCTTACGATAAATCCCTAAATATATTTCATCCTTAAAATTAACAGTAATATTCGCTAATACTTGATTGGCCTCTAAAGGATTATTCAATAATAAATTTTGTTTTGCAGCATTTACTAAATTGGTCCTTTCAAGTCCTCCGATACCTAAAACATATTGGGCATGAGACGTTCCTTTGCAGTTCATCTTTGTATAGCTAAAATTTGCTGAACTTAGCGAAGCTGAGTTTGCCATGTAGCCAGAGTGCAATCCACAACAGCTTGCGAAAGAAATGGCTACCACAATTATTAGTGCCATTTTAAAATAATTTTTCCTCATTTGATTTAGTATGTTATGTTATAGTTTAAGTTTGATTTTATAAATATATGACATAAAATATCATTAAGCCTATTTTGAACTATATACGTTTATTCATTTTGTATCTTCTTATCTATATCCAC
>CALQOD010000074.1 GCA_943332105.1 Chitinophaga pinensis
CTTTCGAGTTTCCTTTCGGAATAGAAAGTGAAGTCCAATTTTCATTACACAATATTTTTCCGATAAATACAATTTGTCCAACGTGATATGGATAATGTGCAAGTTGTCTATTTATAGCTTCTGTGATCGAATGTCCTTGATTTCGTATAAATATTTCCTTTGCCAAATCGTTTTCTGTCAACGGACTTATCGCATTAAAAAGACAAGTCCAACCTTCATTCCATTTTTCTAAAAGTTCAGTTCGGTTTGAAATATCGTTTTCAAATTCTGCGTCTCGTTGTCGCCATTCCTTTTCTCCGTCTGTTGTCAAAAAATCTGTCCAACGAGAAAGCATATTTCCCCACAAATGTTTTACAATTGTCGCAACACTATTACTTTCTTCATTTAGTTGTATAAAAAGTTGTTCGTCCTTCCTTTGTGAAACTTATTGCTTGGTAAAGTTTAGTTTTTATAATGGCTTCGATGTCGCCAATAGTTTTAAACTTTTTACGTCTGAGGATCACTGAACCGCCACTTTTGCCGAACCAATGTTAACAGTTCGTGCTTCTACTATTTAATTATACCGCCATTTTCTATTAAAAAGTGTCTAAATAATGAATATCTTATTTTACCATCAGTAACTTTTGTCCAATTCTTATTGAACACTTTATCTCCGACGGTTGGTTCTGAACTATTAATTTTCTCAAAAACATAATTTTTAAATGACTCAAGATAATACCTGGAATGTATTTCTCCGTTCTTTACAATTATTTTGTGAGAAAGAGATTTATAAATATATGTTCCATCACCTGCAGCTTTTTCGTTGATATAAACCTTAGCACCAATAGTTTCGTTATTTACTGAAACAATTTTTAAAGTTTCACCGTCTTGTGTTTCCCTCATGGAAATATTTGTATTATCAACTTGGACATTGTCAAATTCTTCATTGTCAAATTCTTCATCGCAAGTGCTTAAATTGCTGCCGGCACTTATTAAATTTCCAATAATAATGCCGGCACACAGTATATATAGTAACATAAATAGATAATTTGCAGCCTTTATTGATTCTAAATCACCACTGCTGCGCATATCTGCATTCGCTGCATAAAATACCTGAATAAGAGTAATAATAATACCAGCTATCATGGTAAAGCCAATAATCGAAAAGTTATTTCCTGCTGCTTTAATTTTTGCCGCATTTATTTTGCTAGTATCCATTTTTGTTGATTTTGAAATTTATTTATTATAATATTTTTAAAATTACACATAACTACTATATACACGCTATAAAACTTCCTTTTACAGTTGCATCAAGCTTTATATCCGCAGTTTCATTACGCTTTACTAAAATACAAATTTTTCCTAAACAAGCAACACCCACCCCGTGAGTTTTTATTTGCTGTTTAATAAAAATAGAAGCCTAAATCAAAAAAACTAAACATTCCCCTCCGGAATAATTTTAGTCGCCAACCAATATCCCAACATTCCCATCGGAAAATAAGCCACTATTAAATCCAGCAAATTAAACCACATTGGCGATGGAAGTATAGCAACCATATAAGCGCCGCCAACAAAATAGAGTAAGGAAATAACTAGTGCAATAATTTTTCTTCTACTAATTGCAATGAGTGCTGCTATAAATGTTGCGATTTATGCACCTATTGCATGCGCTAAAAAAGGAGCACTGAAATGTTCGGCTTTCATAAAAGCCATTCCCGTTTTTAATCCTTCTTCTGTGGTGAGGTTTACTCCTGCTGACTTAGAAAAAATAGTACCCAATTCAACAATACACCTATTTACATAAGAGCCAATCAGCACTCCTACTACGCCAAAGATGTTGCGTACAATTTTTATAAATCTATTTTACTAATTCATTCGGATTAACCGCCGAGCTATAAAACCCCTCTAACTTTCCCTGCTCGTCGATAACAAATTTACAAAAATTCCAATCAGGCACTTGACTGTTCCAACCGTTTAAAGATGGATTCGTTAACCAATCGTAGATCGGATGTATAGGACTAGATTTAATATTCACTTTACTAAACATTGGAAATGTTACTTCGAAATTAGTTTCGCAGAATTGCTGTATTTCATTTTCACTACCCTGCTCTTGCGCACCGTAATCGTTACACGGAAACCCTAATACTACCCAATGCTCTTTGTTCGCTTGATAAAACGCTTGCAGTTCTTTATACTGCGGAGTATATCCACATGCAGATGCTACATTCACCAACAGCATTTTTTTGCCTTTGTAATTTTTAAGTGTTGTAGTATTGCCTGTTATATCTTTCACTTCAATTTCGTAAATACTACTTGCAGGATTAACTTCCTGGTTATTTTTTAATACAGTTGATTTCATAACTTTTTTAAGAATGGAATAAATGAGTTTTTTGATCATATTGAATTTATCAGTAAAGGATTAATGGTTGATATCAAACCACTACATTAATAACAATCTTTGGCAAAACTTGTTTTGATTTTATTAACGACTGAAACTTTCAAACAAAAGGGGCAGATTTTCATCTACCCCCTTGATTTTATTTTAGAATTTCTTCAAGATATCCTGCACCATATCTTTGTGCACCATAATGTCCATTATTTTCAACTTGACATAATCTTCGTGCATAAAGTAGTAACCGAAATTTTTACTGTCTCTACCGCAGTTTCTTGATCCTGCACCAGAGTCTTTTATCAAATACCAGTCTTTACCATCTTTCTCTAAATACCCAACCATGTGCATTCCGTGATCATCTGTTGTGCTACCATTCATAAAACGCATGATACGCGCATTTTCATCAATATACTCAGATGGAATATCATAAGTAGGCACCATTGCCACCTGACTCCATGCATCAAATCCTGTTTCAGAAACATCACCGCCAATCAACACTGTGAATCCTTTACGCATCGTATTACGAACTATCGTCATGTAATCATTCAATGGCACGTTGTAATATGAGCTATCATGCCACCAGTTGTCTGGCACTTCGTATTCAACTTTTTTCCAATAAGGTTTGTTGCCCAATGAAGTAATGTCGACATAATCATTCATGTTCAACTTGCAATAGTCGTTTAAGTATTGCATTGGTGTCATTTCTTTTCCTTCTACTTTTACTTTTGTTGGAGGCACACCGATATAATGATTCATGATGCTTTTAATCGTAGCAATCGCTTCATCTTCATTCCATGCATTCGCAGCTTTCACTCCTTGCAAATAGGCTTTCATCTCTTCTACCATTGGTGCATGATTGTGATACGTTTGTCCTGATAGTAATCCAGTATAACTTTCTAACGGAACTGCACCATATGTTTTATAAATTCTAGTTACAGCATTTCCTTCTGAACCTTCATCGAAATTACTATTGCCACGCTCTGCAATAAATCGCTTTGCTTTCTCAACATATTCCCAGTAAGCAGTATAGATTTCAGAAATCTTCACTTGCTTTTTTGTTAAGCGATATACTTCTGTTTCAAAATATGATGTACTTGAAAACGACCAGCACGTTCCGGTATTTCCCTGTGAAATCGGATTGTTTTTCCACCAAGTTGTAAATTCATCTACGGCCTTCGGATAATATCCAATCTTGGTCACATCAATTTTATAACTTGGCTTGCGTTGCGCTTCTTTTTTCGATGATTCGAATTGCTCAATGCCTTTCATGATATCTTTATCATAAAATCCTGGTTTGTAATCACGCACTTGTAATTGGTCGTGATGTACATTTTGTGCAACAGCTACATTCAATGAGAAGTAAGCAGCTGCTAATAGAATAATTTTATTTTTCATATTAATCGATGATTTTTTCAAATGGATAAGTATTTATAAATTCAACTGATTTGTGGATATCAGGATACATCAAACGATCTTTCTCTACAAAAGAAACTACTTTTCTGTATTCGCTGATTAACACTTCTAATTTTTTAGAAGTCTTTGCTGGTCGACGGAATTCTAATCCTTGAATAGCATTCATCAATTCAATAGCAAGAATCGTTTCTAAATTTTTTACAACACGTAATAATTTCGTAGCAGCATTTGCTCCCATACTTACATGATCTTCTTGTCCGTTGGATGAAACAATTGAATCAATGGAAGCAGGTGTACACAATTGCTTATTCTGACTTACAATAGATGCTGCAGTATATTGAGGAATCATAAATCCTGAATCTAATCCTGGGTTCGCTACTAAAAACGCTGGCAATCCTCTTAATCCACTAATCAACTGATAAGTTCTTCGCTCACTGATATTTCCTAGCTCTGCTAATGCAATTGCTAAAAAGTCTAATGGTAACGCTAATGGCTGTCCGTGAAAGTTTCCAGCTGAAATAATTAAATCTTCATCAGGAAATATTGTTGGGTTATCTGTAACTGAATTAATTTCTGTTTCAAATACAGAAGCCACATAGTTGATTGAATCCTTGCTCGCTCCATGCACCTGAGGTACACATCGGAATGAGTAAGGATCTTGCACATGTTGCTTCGTACGACTGATTAACTCACTTCCATGTAACAACTCACGGAAACGGCTAGCCGTTTTTATTTGTCCGTTATGAGGACGAATCTGATGAATCAAATGATTGAAAGGCTCTATACGACCATCAAATGCTTCCAATGAAATAGATGCAACTACATCAGCGATGCGTTCTAACTGATATGCTTTATGTAAGCAATAAACACCATACGCACTCATGAACTGTGTGCCGTTTAGCAATGCTAATCCTTCCTTCGACTTTAACGCAACTGGTTTTAAATCTGTTTTGTTTAAAGCATCTAACGCCGACATTTTCTTTCCTTCAAACATTACCTCTCCCATTCCAATTAACGGAAGACATAAATGCGCTAATGGAGATAAGTCGCCGGAAGCACCCAAAGAACCTTGATCAAAAACAACAGGTAAAATATTATGATTGTATAAATCAACCATCAACTGAACCGTTTCTAATTGCACTCCTGAATTACCATACGACATTCCCTGAATTTTCAAGAACAACATCAAACGTACAATCTCAGAAGGCACTTCATTTCCTGTTCCGCAAGCATGCGACATCATCAGGTTCACTTGCAACTGACCTAAATCTTCTTTTGAAATTGTCTTGTTGTATAACGAGCCAAATCCTGTATTGATGCCGTAATAAACACCATCGCCCTTATCTGCTTTTTCATTTAAGAAATTACGACATTTTAAAATACGTGATTTAGCTTCATCACTTAACGATAGTTGAACATTGCCAGCAATGACATCACTAATCAGGTCTAATCCTATTCGTGAAGAAGAAATTTGATAATCCATTAATTAAAAATAATTTGAAAGTCGTCGTTCATAGAAATCGTTTTCTGTTCACCCGACGACATATTTTTTAGTACAAATGTATTGGCAGCAATTTCATCAGAACCCGCAATCACAACATAAGGTATTGCGCGATTATCTGCATAGGTAAATTGCTTTTTTAGTTTTGCTGCCTCTGGATATATTTCAGCAGCGATATTATGCGCACGTAATTTTCGAAGAATCGTTAATGCATAATTAGATTCAACTTCTCCAAAATTTACCATTAGCACTTTTGTCGACTGACTTGCTTCAGCAGGGAATAACTTTAATTCATCTAATACATCATAAATACGATCTGCACCAAATGAAATTCCAACACCCGACATTCCTTTCAATCCGAAGATGCCAGTTAAATCATCATAACGTCCACCGCCGCAAATACTACCTGAAAAATTAATTGTAGGCTCATTCACCTTCACTTCGAAGATTGCACCTGTGTAATAGTTTAATCCGCGAGCTAAGGTTAAATCAAGTTGAATATTTAAGTGAGATAAATTTAATCCAGCAGTTAATGCAAACAAAGTTTCAATCTCTTCAATGCCTTTGCAACCAATCTCTGAATTACTTAACATCGATTTTAACAATGCTACTTTTTCAGCAGTGTTTCCAGTGAATGAAAGCAGTGGACTTAATGTCTCTATCGCATCTTCTGTTAAACCTTTTATTCTTAACTCTTCTTTTACTTTATCAATTCCGATTTTATCGAGCTTATCGATGGCCACTGTAATATCAATCATTTTATCAGAAGCACCTAAGACTTCTGCAATACCTGCTAATACTTTTCGGTTATTAATTAGTAATGTTACATTCAGATTTAAATGACTGAAAACTTCATTCATCAATTCAATCAAATCTAATTCGTTTAACAAGGAATTACTTCCTATTACATCCGCATCACACTGATAAAATTCACGATAACGACCTTTCTGTGGTTTATCAGCACGCCATACGGGCTGTATCTGATAACGACGAAATGGGAATGTTAATTCATTCTGATGCATCACCACAAAACGTGCAAACGGAACTGTTAAATCATAGCGCAATGCTTTTTCGGCAATGCCAAACGTTAGTTTCTTAACATCTTTAGTTGAATACGCATTCTCATCCGCTCCATCCAGGTAATTCCCTGAATTTAGAATTTTAAATATCAGCTTATCCCCGTCTTCGCCATACTTTCCCATCAAGGTAGAAAGCTGCTCCATACTTGGAGTTTCAATCGGAAGGAATCCGTACTTCTTGAAAACAACTTTTATGGTATCGAAAATATAATTTCGCTTAACCATTTCTGCTGGTCCGAAATCACGAGTACCTTTTGGAATAGATGGTTTCATTAACTAAGTATTAAGCAGTAAGCTTTTTGTATCTGAACTTCTTAGATTCTGTATTGCCCAAGCGTTTCTTTTTATTCTCTTCGTATTCAGAATATCCTCCTTCGAAGAAATACACTTGAGAGTCGCCTTCAAACGCAAGAATATGCGTACATACTCTATCAAGGAACCAACGATCATGGGAAATAATCACTACGCAACCTGCAAAGTTTTCCAATGCTTCTTCCAATGCACGTAATGTATTTAAGTCGATATCATTGGTAGGCTCATCGAGTAATAAAACGTTAGAACCTGTCTTTAATGTCATTGCTAAATGCACACGATTTCTTTCTCCACCTGATAAGACTTCTAACTTCTTCCCTTGATCAGCACCACTGAAATTAAATTTAGAAATATAACTTCTTGCGTTAGTCGATTTACCACCGATCACCATTTGCTCGGTACCACCAGAGATAATTTCGTACACCGATTTATTTGGAATTAAATCATCATGACTTTGATCGACATAACCACACACTACTGTCTCACCTACTTTGAAATCACCTGCATCGGGAGTCTCTTGTCCCATAATCATACGAAACAGGGTAGTTTTACCAGCACCATTTGGTCCGATAATACCAACGATTCCTGCTTGTGGTAAGGAAAAACTTAAATTATCTATTAACAAACGATCACCGAAACCTTTACTGATATTCGAAGCTTCGATTACGTTAGTACCCAAACGAGGTCCTGCAGGAATGAAGATTTCTAACTTATCTTCCTTCTCGCGTGTTTCTTCATTCAACATTTTATCGTATGCCTGTAAACGTGCTTTTGATTTTGCATGACGCGCTTTCGGAGCCATACGCACCCATTCTAATTCACGCTCTAAAGTTTTCGCTCTACGACTCTCTTGCTTTTCTTCTTGTGCTAAGCGTTTCGTTTTTTGCTCTAACCAACTAGAGTAATTTCCTTGCCAAGGAATGCCTTCTCCTCTATCTAATTCAAGAATCCAACCTGCTACATTATCTAAGAAATAACGGTCGTGGGTAACCGCAATTACAGTTCCTTTGTATTGCTGTAAGTGATGCTCTAACCATTCTACTGATTCTGCATCCAAGTGATTGGTAGGCTCATCAAGTAATAAAATATCAGGTTCTTGCAATAACAAACGACATAAGGCAATTCGGCGACGTTCTCCTCCTGATAAAACATCCACTCTCGAATCAGGATCAGGACAACGTAATGCGTCCATGGCAATCTCAATCTTGTTATCTAGCTCCCAAGCATTACTTGCATCAATCTTATCCATCAACTCCGCCTGACGGTCGATTAATTTATTCATTTCATCGTCGGTGCAAGGCTCTCCGAGTTTAATATTCACCTCTTCGTATTCTTTTAGCACATCGACTGTTTCCTGGACACCTTCCATCACAATTTCACGCGCTGTTTTGGTATTATCTAGCTCTGGCTCCTGAGACAAAAAGCCTACAGTGTATCCTGGAGAAAAAACAACATCACCTTGAAATGACTTATCTAAACCAGCGATGATTTTTAATAATGAAGATTTACCTGAACCATTCAAACCTAGGATCCCGATTTTAGCTCCATAGAAAAAGCTTAAATAAATGTTTTTTAGTACTTGTTTTTGTGGCGGATAAGTCTTGCTTACCCCTACCATCGAAAAAATAATTTTGCGATCGTCTGACATTTTTATTGAATTATAATAGTTTACCTTTGCTAAACTCTGTTATTTTAACAGTATGACAAAAGTACCCCTTTCCCATCAAAAAGGAAAGAAATAAACCGAACAAATTTAGCTTTTATGAAAAGATTTTATTGTTGTTTAATCTTGTTAATAGGCTGCACTTTTTCGCAAGCACAAGACACTAAATTGAGCTTTCAATTGTTGAAAAAAATCAACGAAGCAAAGAATGAAAATGAGCATATTTCTGTCCTCATTAAAGGCGATATTAATTATCTTAAAGAAGCGATTCCTCAATACAACGGAATTGTAAAATTTGTGGCGGGAGATATTGTATCTGCAGACATGCCCTTATTTTCAATGGAGCATTTTGCGCTCAACTCAGGTGTTTTTCGAATGGAAGAAGGAGTTATGAATCTTCAACCCATGAATGACAAAATGCGGATTAATAACAATGTTAATGCTGTTCATAGCGGACTAGCGCCTCTGAATACAGCTTACAAGGGGAAAAATGTTATAATGGGTGTGATTGATACAGGCATTGACATTACACATCCTGATTTTAAAGATAGTCTCGGCAATACACGAATTTTATGGGTCTGGGATCATACACTTGCAACAGCAGGCAATACGCCACATCCATACAACTACGGCCAGGAATTTTCTGCGGCGGATATTAACGGTGGACTAGCATCCGCGACTGATGATATTGGCGCGCATGGAACGCATGTCACAGGAATTGCAGCCAGCAATGGAGGAACAGATACAATATTTACAGGAGTTGCGCCGGAGGCAGATATTATATCTGTAAAATTGAATTTTAATTTAGCGGATAATGCATGGCTAACTAGTGTTGCAGATGCTGTTAACTATATCTTCAAAAAAGCTGATTCATTAAATAAACCTTGCGTAATAAATATTAGTGCAGGGACCTATTTCGGGTCGCATGACGGTAGAGATTTACAATCGCAAACAATTGATAATTTAATCACTGCAAAAAATGGAAGAACAGTTGTTGCAGCTGCTGGGAATGCAGGCAATATTGCACATCATTTATCACATCAACCCACGGCAACAGATACATTATTTACCTGGTTTGTAAATAATAGTTCGAACTCCATTTATATTGAATTATGGGCAGATACTGCAGATCTTCGCAATGTGAAATTTTCTCTTGGCGCTGATGCATTAAATCCGATTTATTTTAATGTAGCGCAAGATCAATGGATGGGTATAAATGGCAATGTGGGAGTTCTAAGAAATGATTCACTGATGAGCTTTACAGGTAATCGCTTAGCAAGATATCAAACCTATGGACAATTGATTGGCAACAAATACAGTTTCATTTTTTACATACTTCCTGATTCAACGTTCGATTATTTCCGATTGATGAGCACTGGAAATGGGAAGTTTGATGTATGGTCGTTTGATATGATTAACTACGGATTACCTGCTCCTGGCACTTATCCAAACATCAGCAATTACATTTTACCAGACTATAACAAAACAATTTGCAGTAGTTTTCAGGCGAGTGATAGAGTTATAACGGTAGGGCAATACGTCAATCGCAATAACTACATCGATTACAATGGAAACCTTCAAACATTTCCAACCACAGAAGGAGCATTGGCCGTTAGCTCAAGTAAAGGTCCGACACGTGATGGCAGAACGAAACCGGATATTACCTCGACAGGTGAATACACAATGTCGGCCTTACCTGCTTCTGCGCAAGCTTGGTTTATCGCTAATCAACCATTCAAACTTGCTTATGATGGGAAACATATTCGTGATGGAGGAACATCATCGGCTGCACCAGTTGTGGCAGGAGTTGCAGCGCTTTATTTTGAAGCTTTTCCAACTGCTAATTGGCAGGATGTAAAAACTAAAATCATGTATTGTTCTAAAGCAGATCAATTCACAGGCAGTAATTTACCAAACAATAATTGGGGACATGGTAAGCTTGATGCAATGTTGGTGATTACAGGTTGCAGTGCAGCAGGTACAACATCGTTGAACAATTCAAATTTTAGTTATTACCCAAATCCTTCTCGCGATATCGTCCATTTAAATTTCACATCGCCTGCAAAAAGAACGATTGAACTTTACTCTGTTCTTGGAACTCGCCTAAACAAATTTGAAACTAGTATTCAAGAAAATGAAATCACTGTTTCGAAATATGAAAATGGTGTTTACATTTTACAAATTACAGAGGGAAATCAAACGCAAACTGAAAAGCTGATTATTCAAAAGTAAACTAAAGCTTTATCAATTTATTTGCGAATCCGGATTGTGTTTTCAAACAATAAACTCCTGAAGGAAGATTGGTAATTGAAATATTCGTTACTCCGCTACCGATAGTGATTCGTTCAATTAATTCACCTTGCAAAGAGTACAATTCTAAGACTTGACTATTGAGAGATTCTATTGTTAAATAATCATCAGCGGGATTAGGATATAACTTAATTTTCGAAATCGGATTTGCATTTTCAGCGATTGAGCTATTCAAATACTGTGAATAGAAAACCACTCCCCCACTCTGATTTCCAACAACTATATCATATTTTCCATCTCCATCAACATCGTTCATTGCAGGATACGATTTAGTTGGCTCTTTAATATTTTGATAAGCCGAATCGACTAATTGAAATGCGCCCGTTAAATTTCCATCGATGTTATTATAGTGAAATAATGTTCCTTTATAACTGCCTACTAATAATTCGTAATTGCCATTTACATCAAACAGTAAGGGAGCACTATATCCGATACCATAGGTTGCTAATCCAACGCTTACTTTCCCGAATGAATCTGTTTCAAAACTAAAAACAGGAAACGACAAACTTCCTGTGTTTCGATAGTAATTGATATTACCATTACGCTCGCCTACTAATAAATCCAGCAAGCCATCACGGTTGACATCCACCAATTGTGGAGCAGCATCAGAACCAACATCAATATTTTGAAAATAGCCTTGAGAAAAAATCAAATTGGTGTTTGTTGCACTTCCAATATTCTGAAAACAACTTAGTTTACCTGTTGCATCTCCAACTAACAAATCTTGATCGCCATCATTATTCAAATCGCCAAAAGCGAGTCGTGTTCCAATGATATTAAGACTACGGAAATTCAAAATGCTATCTGAAATATTTTGAAATTGGTAGATACTTCCCTGCGAAATGTTTTTATAATAAGCTACTTTACTTACAAAACTTCCTCCCTGATAATATCCATCATTACTAATCAATATATCTTTTAATCCGTCACCATCCCAATCAAAAAAAACAGGATGTGAAGAAGTTCCTACATCTACCATTTCATCAATCAAATAACGATTTTTTACATATGCAAACACAGGATTATTTGTCGATCCTGTATTCTCGTAATAGATGGTATTGTTATAATCTTCTCCGCTAGAATTAAAATTAGCAACCAATAAATCATTGTCGCCATCTTTATCAAAATCGATTAAGTAAGGAGCTGCGTTATCACGCATTGACGCAGGCGTTGTGTTCGAAGGATACATGGTGTCTTGTGAACAAGCATAGGCTGAATCGGAGTTGCCACAATTTTCTACTTTTAATAAATTACGACCTACTTTATCACCACATAAAAAATCTTTGTCACCATCACCATCTAAATCTTCTAACCATATTGCAGAACCAGAGTCGAAATTATTTTGTTGTCGGAATGGATGAGCAGGTAGTAATGCGCAAGATATATTCACAGGAAGAACTGCTTTATTGAATGATGACTCTTTATAAAAATACCCCCAGCAACCTGGCACATTATATAACAAAAACTGATTGTTATTCCCCAACGAATCCATTGATAAATTCTTGTCTAAATCAATCCAGCTTCCATTAATTGAAAAAGCAAGAATGTCCATATCGCCGTCATTGTCTATATCAGTAAATGCAGGGATATCGATGCGCGTAACGAACAAATTTGGAAACGTTCCACCGTAATGACAATTTAACTGCATAGTGACATTGGTAAACGATAATCCTGTAGTAATTGTACTTTCATTTCTATCTACACGAATACTACCTTGAATATAACTAAATAGGTCTTTGTCGCCATCGTTATCATAATCATAGGTTCGCACCCAACCTTCTAAGTTTTGAGGAAACAAAGAATTGTATTCTGGGGCATATACATATCCGTTAGATGAATACAAAAAGCAATTCAATCGTGCAGCTTGTGCATCAAACACAATTAAATCCTGCACACTGTCATTATTTAAATCAATCTCAGCAAAAACAGGATTGTTTAAACCACATGCCCAGCCATTATTTAAAATATCTCCACTTGATGTAAGTATTTTAACAGTTGTATCACGACTTAAAACAACTTGACCTAATACGATATTGCATAATAACGTAAAGAAAAAGAAGAGGATTAATTTTCGAGTCATTATTTTACAGCAATTCGCCGCTCGTATATTCAAAATTGTATTTTTGCAGCATGTTAAAAGTAATTAAAAATTACCTGTCGTTTATCAAGTTTAGTCATACTGTATTTGCACTGCCATTTGCAGCTATCGGATTTACCTCAGGAATTGTGATTGGGAAAGGTGTTTTTACAATTGATTTAGCATTCAAAGTTTTACTATGTATGGTCTTTGCCCGTTCGGCAGCTATGGCCTTTAATCGCTGGGCTGATCGAAATATCGATGCGAATAATCCTAGAACCAAAGAACGAGAAATACCAGCTGGTAAAATTTCATCGAATGCAGCACTTAGGTTTATTATTTTTAATTGCGTCGGATTTATCATCACGACAAAATTCATCAACGACCTTTGCTTTTACTTATCCTTTGTGGCATTGGCGGTCGTGTTGGGTTATTCGTATATGAAACGTATTTCTCCATTGTGTCATTTGTTTCTTGGACTCGGACTGGCATTAGCGCCATTGGGTGCTTGGTTAGCAGTAACTGGGGAATTCAATTTGTTACCTATTTTGTTTTCTATTGCAGTATTAACTTGGGTTGGCGGTTTTGATATTATCTATGCACATCAGGATATTGATTTTGACAAGTCCCATAA
>CALQOD010000075.1 GCA_943332105.1 Chitinophaga pinensis
ACTGAGTCCGTTTTAGTTGGAGTCCCACAATTATCAGTTGCCGTTACAAGATAAGTTGTCGTAACTGTTGGGTTCACACTTGTACTTGCTGAAGTAGCGCCATTGCTCCATTGATATGAGTAATTTCCATTTCCACCACTTGCGTTAACACCTAACGTTACCGGATCACCGCTGCAAATAGTTGAAGTTCCAGAGGTGTTAGTTGATAATGGAGGATTAACATTTACAGAATAAGTATAGGTTGCAGTGCAATTATTGGCATCTGTAACAGTTACAGTATATGCAGTTGTTATTGACGGATTAACTATTACTGATGATCCCGTAGAACCATTGCTCCACAAATAAGTGTAAGGTGATTTTCCACCACCAGCAGTTATTGAAAGCGTATCCGATTGTCCAATACAGATTGTAGGATTACTTCCTGTGGCAGTTGCTGTAACAGAAGGAATACTTGATAAGTTTCCATTAACCACTTTTGTACATCCATTTGCATCTGTTACTGTCACTGTAAATGTTCCCAGCGTTAATCCAGTGCCGTTAGCATTGGTACTTCCACTATTCCACAGGTAAGTGTAAGGTCCAGTACCACCAGTTGCAACAACAGCTGCTTGTCCATCGTTGCCCTGACAAGAAACATCAATTGTATTGGTAATAGAGGCATTTAAAACCGTTGGTTCTCCAATCGAATAGCTAAAACTTCCAGTACAACCAATTGCATCTGTTACTGTAACAGTATAGGTTCCTGCAATTAAATTGTTTGCAGTTGCTCCTGTTTGTCCGTTATTCCACTGATAGGTATATGGCCCAACACCATTGTTTCCGGTTTGAGTTATTGTTCCCGAAGCGGCACCAAAACATAACGCATCTGTTTTTGAAACCAACGATGAATTAATGGGCGGACCTTGATTTAATGCAAATGATCGTGTTGCCACACAAGCGCTATCTGTAATTGTTACAACATAATTTCCATTCAGGCTTTGAGTTGCATTGGTAATAGTTGTAGTCTGCGCATTGCCAGAATAACTGCTAGGTCCCGACCAAGAATAAACAGCATTTCCAGTATAAGTTCCGTTTGCTGTAAGTGTAACACTTGCTCCATCACATACAGGAAGATTGTTTGTAATATTGGGTTTCGAAATTGAATCATTTACATACAATCCAATACTATCAAACGCCTGCACAAAGGGATCACCAGGCATACAACCATACTCGATAATATAATTTGTTACCGACGATCCAGTGTTGCTGTAATCATTCCATAATCCGTAGTAAAATAAATGGGCATAATCTTCTCCCGGACAACCATTCGGTTCATCAACCGCCCAGTTTTGATAATTAGCTCCTACAGAAACACCTGTTCCTGTACTAGAAGTGCAACCAAAATTAACTCCATTAGAGAAGTGTCTTCCTTGTCCTCCATCCTCTAATCCTTCGCAGCCTGTAACCCATCTCCATGTACCACTTACCGTCGCATCACTTGCACCTATCCATGTATTAGCATTTACTAGTTGACTAATAAATCCATTTTCCTGCGCATCAGTAATTGTCACTAAATATCCTTGTAATCCTAAATAATTAGTCGCGGCAGCATTTGCGACGGCTGCTGTCCATGATATTGGCGTTGCTGACTGAATTAGTTTATAGTAATGCTGATTTACGGGGTTGTATAATAAATCACCTAAGACATAAATGATGGTTCTGTATCCCGTCACAAAATTAGAGGTACGATTACATAACACGACTGTTTGAAGTGCAGCTTGGTATTGTACTACTGTTGCAACACCGCGCAATGTTAATACGCCTGTATTTTGATTCCAAGTACTTGTAATACCAAACATTGGCGTAAATGATAATGAATCTTGAGCGGGAGTATATCCAGAGTAGAAAAAAATCGAAGCACCATCAATCGTTACATTGGGTGCTGCATTGGTAATGGTTACCGAAGAGGCAATAGGCTGACAACCACTCGAAGGACAAACAACATCACTTGAAACAACGCTCAATTGTGGACCTTGCGCAAATATTTTAGTAAGTGTTAAAAGGATAAAGAAAGCAGTTAGTATTAGCGCTTTTTTCATGATTTAAATATGTTTTAAAAAGTAATGAGCTAGCCATGTTTCTTTATTAACAAGGGGCCTTACTTTTCATTGTAAATGATTAAGTTTTGGATCTATAAAAGTCGGAAAAATATCAATACTAGTCAATTATTATTGCTGAACCGTTTAAATCAAGGTCTGCTTGGGTAAATTGCTTACTTCTAGCCTTCTTCGTTAGTAAAAACAATTCGGTTTTGTACCTTTGCGCAAATATTAAAATAGAATATGAGCTCTCCTCAAACAGCAATCGATTTTAGCATTCAGGAAATGCTTCAACAATTGGGTATCAAAGACGTAAACAATGGTGCTTGTACTGGCACTCAGTGGTTTAATACAAAAGGTGAAATAATCGAGTCCTATTCTTCTTCGGACGGGGCTTTAATTGGAAAGGTTAATCAGGCAACTTCTGATGACTATGAAAAAGTTATTGCTACAGCACAAGCGGCATTCGAAAAATGGAGAATGGTTCCTGCGCCCAAGCGCGGTGAAGTGGTTCGTCAGATTGGCGATCGCCTTCGTCAGTATAAAGAGCCATTAGGTAAATTGGTTTCTTATGAGATGGGTAAAATTTATCAGGAAGGTTTAGGCGAAGTGCAAGAGATGATTGATATCTGCGATTTTGCTGTTGGTTTGTCTCGTCAGTTATACGGTTTAACAATGCATAGCGAGCGCCCTCGTCATCGTATGTATGAGCAATATCATCCACTAGGAATTGTAGGAGTTATCTCTGCGTTCAATTTCCCAGTGGCAGTTTGGAGCTGGAATGCTATGTTGGCAATGGTGTGCGGAGATACAGTAGTTTGGAAGCCAAGTTCTAAAACAATGTTATGCGCTATCGCAGTTCACAATATCATTGCAGATGTTTTAAAAGAAAACGAAGTTCCTGAAGGGGTATTAAACCTTGTAGCAGGAGGTTCTAAATATGTAGGTGATAATTTCTTAGCGGATAAACGTGTTCCTTTAATCTCTGCAACGGGAAGCACTCGCGTAGGTAAGCGTGTAGGTAAAATTGTTGGAGAGCGTTTAGGTCGTTCGTTATTGGAGTTAGGCGGTAACAATGCAATTATCCTTTCTGAAAAAGCAGATTTGAAAATGGCAATGACAGCAGTATTGTTTGGTTCAGTAGGGACTGCCGGTCAACGTTGTACTTCTACTCGTCGTTTGATCATTCACGAATCTATCTATGATACATTCAAAGCACAATTAGTAAATGCATATAAGCAAATTCGTATAGGCCATCCGTTAGATGCTAAAACATTAGTTGGTCCGCTTATCGATAAAGGTGCAGTAACTGATTTCTTAAACGCAATTGAAACTGCAAAGAAAGAAGGTGGTAATGTAATTACAGGAGGAGAAGTACTTTCTGGTGCTAGTTACGAAAGTGGATGTTATGTTGTGCCTTGTGTTATTGAAGCAGAAAATCATTTTCATATCGTTCAGGAAGAAACATTCGCTCCAATTCTTTACATCATGAAGTATTCAACGATTGAAGAAGCAATCGCATTAAACAATAATGTACCTCAAGGATTATCTTCATCTGTGTTCACTCGTGATATGTTAGAAGCAGAAGCATTCTTATCACACGAAGGTTCTGATTGCGGAATTGCTAATGTAAACATCGGAACATCAGGAGCTGAAATTGGTGGTGCTTTCGGAGGAGAAAAAGAAACAGGTGGTGGTCGTGAGTCGGGTTCTGATTCATGGAAGATTTATATGCGTCGTCAAACAAATACGATCAACTATTCTACTTCCTTACCATTGGCACAAGGAATCAAATTTGATATTTAATAAAAAAAATAAATTTCGAGAGAGGCTCATCATTCGATGGGCCTTTTTTATTTTGATAAGTTTTGCAAATGTGATGAACGATGATTTCAAAAATTTCTTTAAATGATTAACTTCGTGTTACAAACTATTGTATTTAAATCTTCTATTAGCTGATGTTGAAAATCGATATTCATACGCATATTATTCCGGAGCATCTTCCCAATTTTAAAGGGAAATATGGCTATGGTGGATTTATCAATTTAGATCATCATAAGCCATGTTGTGCACGAATGATGATGGACGATAAATTTTTTCGCGAGATTCAAGATAATTGTTGGGACCCCAATAAGCGTATTCAAGATTGTAATCATCATGATATCGATGTGCAGGTGTTGAGTACTATTCCGGTGATGTTTAGTTATTGGGCAAAGCCAATGGATGTACTTGATTTGAGTATGTTTCTCAATGATCACTTAGCGGATATCGTTCACCGTTATCCTAAACGTTTTGTTGGATTAGGTACTATTCCACTTCAACATCCGGAGTTAGCGATTAAAGAATTAGAGCGTTGCATGAAAATCGGTTTGAAAGGTGTTCAGATTGGTTCGCATGTAAACGAGTGGAATTTAAATGCTCCTGAATTATTTCCGTTTTTTCAAGCGGCACAAGAAATGAACGCGGCTATTTTCGTTCATCCGTGGGATATGATGGCCAAAGAAAAAATGACGGAATATTGGTTGCCATGGCTCGTAGGAATGCCTGCTGAATCTTCACTCGCTATCTGCTCAATGATATTCGGTGGAGTGTTTGAACGCTTACCAAATTTAAAAGTAGCTTTCGCACATGGTGGAGGATCATTCCCTGCAACCATCGGTCGTATTGAACATGGTTTTAATGTGCGTCCCGATTTAGTAGCAGTACATAATGAAGTGAATCCAAGAGAATACCTCAACAGAATTTACCTCGATACACTCGTGCACGATCCATTAAAACTCGATTACCTTTTAAATTTAATGGGACCAACGCAATTAGCATTAGGAACAGATTATCCTTTCCCGTTAGGTGAGTTAGAGCCAGGAAAATTAATTGAGTCGATGCCATATGAGGATAACATAAAAGAGCGACTCCTGAATGGAACCGCTCTCGAATGGTTAAGTATGAAGAAGGAATTCTTTTTGTAAAATTCCTATAAGTTAAAAGCTCTCGTCAAATTAAATCCTAAACGAACTCCTGCATTTGTCCATTTAGTTGTTGTGAAAGGTAAGTATTGATTTTCGGTGATGCCTGTTGAATTTGTAAAGTGCATTTGAAATACGTGACCACTGGTTTGAATTTCAAACCCGACTCCCAGTGAGTTATAATATTGGTCGCGGCTATATTTGTTAAAGCAAAACCCATATTCACCGGTTACTGCAAAATGATTTGTAACCTTGTAACGAAAGGCTGTAGTTGCTCCATAAACATCATTTAAATCAGTAATCTTATCTGCTAAATTATAATGAATGAAAAAGGGTGCAATTTGCAAAGAGAATTTATCGCTGAACTTACGGGCAAAAATAATTTCATGTGCAAATGAATAACGGCTCCAAGGACTGTATTCATACTTATCAAATCCATTAGTTGCTTTATTAGGATCTTTTAAATTGATGTAATAGGCGCTCGAAAATAATGTAATGCTTAAGGGCGTGTATCCATCTTTCGTCTGACGAAGCAAGCGATATTTTACAAATCCATCAACCATTTTTTGATACGATGATCGTCCGATACCAACCATCAATCTTCCGTCAAAACTATAATCAAATCCTATGCGAATATTCGCACCACCATCTAATCCCCAAGCTTCTCTCGGGCCACCATTGATAGCACCGAAACGATGTGAGATGCGTAGTTCCATCGTACGTTTATTACAAACTTCTACCGTATGGAAATTTATCAAACGGGAATTGTAAAACGTTTTTATAAACTTCGAAGAGTCACTATTATCAGTCTTCCAATTATTATCCTGCGCATTTGATGTAAGAGAAACAAATGAAATAAAGAGTGCGATAAGTGTTATGTTTTTTTTCATACAATTAATTTTCAAGCATTCCTTGGTTAACCCAGTTTTCAATCACTTTAATCTGGCAGTCGGTTAGTTTACCACCACCTTTAGGCATTGCATCAGCACCGGCAGAATGTTTAATATCAGCTAAAAAATTGTAATTATTAACACATTGTACAACCTGAGCATAAGTAGTGAGTGGCGGAACACTTCCTGATCCATGACAACTACTACCTTGTGATCCTGAAGTGCCACATGAACCTTCTATAATCCACTTTACATTTTTATTAAATGAAAGTGTATCAGTGCTGCTTGTGTCGTTACATGCAATATCATTGCTATAGGGATGTAATTCTTCTACATTATCGTAATAGCATCCACTAAGTGCAGCGCCAATCACAAATAGTAAAATGATATTTTTTTTCATCGTTAATTCTTTTTTGCTCCTTGTTCAATCCAAATGCAAAGCGCTTTAATATCTGCGCTAGAAACTTCACTATATCCCGAAGGAGGCATCTTCGGTCCACTGCGCCCTGTGATTAAACGGTAAAGATTACTTCCATGTGCGTTACCCGCTTTTACACCTCCAAAAGAGATTACACCTTCATAGGTTTCTAATGAGCCTTTGTTGTATCCGCCACCGCCATGGCATCCTTCAAAATTACAATTCGCAGACATGATTCTTTTTACGTCGTTGTTATAACTTACTTCTGGAACACCTGTTAAATCAGGTTCAGTTGTACAACTTGCTATTGAGAAAAAACACACAGTAATAAATAATGGGAATGATTTATTGAATTTCATAATGACGACAAACGTAGAGAAATTCCTACAATTTAATGATGAATTTTTGTTAAGGCTTTACAAAATGTTTGCCTCGACTCCGCTCGGCAAACTAATTGAAGCCAGAGTAAGCTTGTCTCGACTCCGCTTACTTCGACTTCGCTCAGCAAGCTTACTCTGGTTTCGTTCAGCAATATTAGTTTGCCGAGCTTGGAAGGGTAACTTATTTATCTGAATTATTTCCAACTAAGAATTATCAACTTTTTATTGTAATCAACTTACATTGTTGTAAGTTTGCCACTTAGAAAACAGCCATGAGCGATTCTCTTCATCACGAATGCGGAATAGCATTTATCCGACTTTTAAAACCCCTAGATTTTTACATCCAGAAATATGGAACTGCCACTTACGGCCTTAACAAGTTGTATCTTCTTATGGAGAAACAACATAACAGAGGTCAGGATGGAGCAGGAGTAGCTACCATTAAGTTAAACCCTGATCCCGGTAAGCCATATATCAGTCGTTATCGCTCTGTCGATAAAAATGCAATCCCTCATATTTTTTCTCATATTAATACGCCACTCGAAAAGCTGAACTTGACTAATCCTGAGAAATTATCCGATGGAAACTGGCTTAAACAAAATGTAGAGTTTCTTGGAGAAATCATGTTAGGGCATCTGCGTTATGGAACCTTTGGAGGAAATTCGATTGTGAATTGTCATCCTTTTCTTCGGGAAAACAACTGGATGACACGAAGTCTAGTAATAGCAGGTAATTTTAACATGACCAATGTGGAGGAGCTTTATAACAATCTCGTTAAAATTGGTCAGCACCCTCGCGAAAAATCAGATACAGTTACTGTAATGGAAAACATCGGACAAAGTCTTGATGAAGCTAACGATGAACTGTATTATCAATTCAAAGAAAAAGGTTTTTCAAAGCAAGAGATTAGTCCACTTATAGCGCAACACCTCGATATTGCTTCTATTTTAAAATCATCTTCTACTAATTGGGATGGCGGTTATGTGATGGCTGGTTTATTCGGACATGGAGATGCATTCATTCTTCGTGATCCTGCTGGTATTCGTCCTGCGCATTATTATGTAGATGATGAAGTAGTAGTAGTAACTTCTGAACGACCACAAATTCAAACAGCGTTTAATGTTCCTAAAAGTGCAGTTCGTGAAATAAAGCCAGGTCATGCACTTATTGTGCGTAAAGACGGTACCGTTAGTGAAGAACAAATCAAAGAGCCTTTAGAAAGAAAGTCGTGTTCGTTTGAACGTATTTATTTTTCAAGAGGAAGCGATGCCGATATTTATGAAGAGCGTAAAGAACTCGGAAAATTACTTTGCCCTGCTGTGTTGGATGCGATTGATAAAGATTTAAAGAATACAGTTCTATCCTATATCCCTAATACGGCAGAGGTTGCTTTTTATGGAATGATTAGCGGAATGGAAGCCTATTTAAAGGATGTTAAGAAAAGAAAAATTTTAGCATTAGGTCCTAATCCTGATGAAGAAAAACTAGAAGAGATTTTAAGTATTCGTCCGAGAGCAGAAAAGATTGCTATCAAAGATGCAAAACTTCGTACGTTTATCACCAACGATACTGACCGCAGCGATATGGTTGCGCACGTGTATGATATCACCTATGGCACTTTGAAAGAAGGAGTTGATAATTTAGTCGTGATTGATGATTCGATTGTGCGTGGTACTACTTTAAAAAATAGTATCATTCGTATACTTGACCGATTAAATCCGAAAAAGATTGTTATTGTTTCTTCGGCACCGCAGATCCGTTATCCTGATTGCTATGGAATTGATATGGCTAAAATTGGTGATTTAATTGCTTTTAAAGCTGCTATTGAATTATTAGAGGAAAATAATTTAGAACATATCATAGACGAAGTGTATGCTGAGTGTAAAGAACTATTGAAGAAAGATAAACACCCAACAGAAAATGTAGTGAAGAAAATTTATGCTCCTTTTACCTATGAGCAAGTTTCAAAACGCATTTCACAAATACTTACTCCAAAAGATTGTAAAGCAGAAGTAGAAATCATTTTCCAGACCATCGAGAATTTACATGTTGCTTGTCCTTATAACGCTGGCGACTGGTATTTCAGTGGTGATTATCCAACACCAGGCGGAAACAGAGTAGTTTGTAAGGCCTTTACGTATTATGTAGAGGGCAGCAACGAAAGGGCGTATTAATAACTTTAGATTATATTCCTATTGGATACAAAAGGGCGTAAAATTTATTCGTATCTACAATACCGATTGTCAAAAAGTAATTAAGTTGCCATGAGAATAATAAAATTGTTGTTTTTTAGTATTGTATTATTACTTTTTACACCTGTATTTTCAAGCGCACAGTACACCAATTTGAATTGGGCATTTGGAGATAGTTGTGGAATGCGATTTAATCCAGCCACTGGAGTTGATTCATTTTATACAACATCTGTAAAGAGTAGAGGTACATGCGCAACGATAAGTGATAGTGTAGGCAATTTATTATTTTATGCAGCATCGCCCAACGTCGCGTTATGGCAATCTGGTTTTCCTATGGGGACTGTTTTCAACAGAAACCATGTAAAAATGCAGAATGGCGATTCTATATTAACTAGTTTGTGGTATAAAGAAATGACAATTGTTCCCTACCCAAACCATCCTAATCAATATATTTTATTCACAGCTGGCGAAACTAGTTCAACAAATCCAGGATTACGATATTGTATTATTGATTTAAATCAGAACGGAGGCTTAGGTAAGGTCATTCAAAAGAATAACATGATTGATCCGGTTCAGATAAATGATGGATTTATTGCCATCCAACATGGAAATGGAAGAGATTGGTGGTTGTTATATAGAACATGGGGGGTGGGTGCAAATAATGAAGTAAAAAAAATACTCTTAACACCAAATGGAATAACGTTACTTCCTTCACAATTTATCGGGAGTTTAAGTTATCCTGGTATATATAGATATTCTATCAATATCACAGGAGATAAGTTGATCGGAGTTTGTCAATCAGGTCAAATCGATCAATTTGATTTTGATCGATGTTCAGGTTTGCTGAGCAATTTTAGATCAATAGCAGATTTTCCATTATCAACATTGAATTCAACAAGATACTTTTGGGATGTAGAGTTCAGTTCGTCTGGAAGATATATTTATGTTAGCACAAATGATGTTATATCTTATTTATATCAAATGGATTTAAATAATGTCAATCCTTTTCAAAATAGAATTATAATAGATACTATACAATCCCCAAACTATTCAGCAAGTGCATTACGCCGTGGACCTGATGGAAAAATATATAGAGCATATAGCTGGTACGATGGTATCAATTATAATTTTCCTTATCCGGATACAACCTTTAATATTTACAATACCCATTTGCATGTAATTAATGATCCTGATAGTTTTGGTTTGGCTTGTAATTATCAACGTTATGGTCTTAACTTACCTAATTGCAGAAACTATTTAGGACTTCCCAACAATCCCGATTATTCATTGGGTAAATGGATAGGAAGTATTTGTGATACCTTAACTGTTGGATTAAATGAAAATAATGATGATAATACACCATTTAAAATTTACTCCAATCCGTTTAATTCCAATGTTACCATTGAGCCCTCTAAATTTTTGCATCAAGATTACACATTGCAAATATTTAATTTAAATGGCAAGTTGGTTTTTGAATCTAGTTACAACAACAATATTTCACAAAATTTACAAACTACCAATTGGTTAACGGGAGTGTATATTTTTGTTTTTAATGTAAATGAAAAAAGGTTTTATTTGAAGGGAGTTAAGATGTAAATTAGCATGAAACTCATATCCCTATCGGATGCCAGGTAGTTTTAATCTCTTGTCCTGCTAATATTCGATATGGCGATTCTAATTTGTCTTTCGAATAATTAATCACACGCTTCACATTCAGAGCAGCATTCGTTTGAATTATTTTCTTATGTTCTACATTCACATCCGAAAATACAATAGCATTCACATCCATGTGCGATGCAGCATGAGATACTAATTCCTTACGGTATCCTGTAATTAAATTAATGACTCCGCCTGGCAAATCAGACGCATGAATAACTTCTGCAAATTCAATGGCTGTTAAAGGGAAATTTTCAGATACTACTAACGTACACGTGTTACCGCCAATTACCATTGGTATTGCATGACTAATAATTCCGTGTAGTGCGCCTTTATCCGGACAAATTATATTCGCAATTCCAGACGGCTCTGGATAGGAAAAATTAAAATGTGAACTTTCTACGGGGTTAACAGCACTAAACACTTGAATGTATTTATCGCTCCATCCAGCGTAATATACCAATAAATCTATAGAAGCTTCTACCTCTTTCAACGCATTGGCAGCAGTATATCCTTCCTTACACATCGAATCAACAAACTGTGCTTTTCGGCCTTCTAACGTTTCGGCTATACGATAAATGATTTGTGCTTTATTATATGCCGAACGCTTGTTCCAGTCGCCTTGCGCTTTTCTGTTCGATACAACTGCATCGCGTAGGTCTTTGCGTGAACCACGACAAACATTTGCTATTGTATGTCCTGCTTTATCTTTCAATGCATAAAATCTTCCCGATTCTGTTCTCGGAAATTTTCCGTCAATGTAAAGCTTGTATGTTTTTTTAACGTCGATGCGTGATGGTATTTTTGTAGTTGCCATAATCTCAAAAATTAAAATAGGTTAACATAAGGCATTAATCCGTGTAAGCCGCCTTCTCTTCCAACACCGCTTTCTTTAAAACCACCAAACGGACTAGTAGGATCAAATTTGTTGTACGTATTTGCCCATACAACACCAGCATTCAGCTTCGATGAAATTTTAAATGCCTTCGCGCCTTTGTCGGTCCACACACCACCCGATAAACCATACGGTGTATTGTTCGCTTTCTCGATTACTTCTTCTACAGTTCTGAATGTTTGAATAGCGAGTACTGGTCCGAAAATTTCTTCTTGTACGATAGTACTCGATTGCGCTACGTTGGTGAAGAGAGTAGGTTTATACCAATATCCTTTTGATGGTACAGCACATTCACTCTGCCAGCATTCACCGCCTTCTTTAATTCCTTTTTGTACTAATGATTTTATTTTTGATAACTGTGCTTTTGAATTGATAGCACCGATGTCGGTATTTTTATCTAATGGATCTCCAACAATTAATGTCTCGATGCGTTGCTTTAATTTTCTAATCACTTCATTCGCTACTCCTTCTTGCACAAATAAGCGCGAGCCTGCACAACATACATGACCTTGATTGAAAAATATTCCGTTAATGATTCCTTCTACTGCTTGATTGATGGCAGCATCTTCAAAAATGATATTAGCTGCTTTACCACCTAATTCAAGTGTGTATCTTTTATCTGTTCCTGCTAACGATTTCTGAATGATCTTTCCAACATCGGTAGAACCTGTGAACGCAACTTTATTAATGTTTGGATGATTCACGATGGCAGCACCTGTTGCACCTGCACCTGTAATGATATTAACTACACCGGGAGGAAGATCCGCTTCTTGAATGATCTCTGCTAATTTTAGTGCAGTGAGTGGAGTTGTTTCTGCGGGCTTTAACACAACCGTATTTCCTGCTGCAAGAGCAGGAGCAATTTTCCATGCAGCCATAAGCAACGGAAAGTTCCATGGGATAATTTGTCCTGCTACACCAACGGGTGAAGTTTTCATTCCAGGAAATGCATAATCTAATTTATCGGCCCAGCCAGCATAATAGAAAAAGTGTGCAGCAGCTAATGGAATATCAATATCACGACTTTCACGAATAGGTTTACCACCATCTATTGTTTCGATGATAGCCAGCTCGCGCGCTTTCTCTTGAAGGATGCGTGCAATGCGATAAATATATTTACCTCTTTCAGCTGCAGAAATTTTCGACCATATTTTTGATTGCGCATTTTTAGCCGCCGTTACTGCTTTATCTACATCAGCAGCATTTGCTTCAGCTACAGAAGCGATACGCTTTTCTGTTGCAGGATTGATCGTGTCAAAATATTTTTTAGATGCAGGAGCAGTAAACTTCCCATTGATAAATAAATCGTAACGATCTTTCAGTTGAATATGATCCGCCGACTCCGGCGCTGGCGCATATTTCCATTTCGTATCGAACTGTAAATCTTTAGTAGCTGATTTTTTTTTCATTCAAAAGTGATTTGTACGAAAATACTGAATTTTTGGGTTGGTTTATTTTTTTTTCACGAGAGTCGTGAAGGCACCTACTTTTTTCTACCGCTTACTTCGACTTCGCTCAGCAAGCCAGATTAGTTTTCGTTCAGTAAAAACAGTTTACCGAGCGGAGTCGAGGTAAACCTTTTGATACTGCTTACTTCTGCATCTTATTTCCTCAATAACTTTAAGGCGGACTTTTGTTTTATTTAAAACTAAACAAATCGGCCTCAGTTTATTCGGTTTTTGACGAAGGTGAAATTGCGTTAAGCAAATTTAGAAGTTCCGAGCCTGCGAGGAAATCACTGAATTTGTAGCAATTTTATCAAGGAAAAAATTTGCAAGTTTTGTATAAAGTGGGGTGTAGTAGCTTGCTCACTACACCCACTTTTTCTTTGGTTCTTTCATTTTGTGTCAAGACAAAAGAAAGAACATAAAGTAATA
>CALQOD010000076.1 GCA_943332105.1 Chitinophaga pinensis
ACAAACAATAATGTTTAGCAAGTTTGTTTCGACTACGCTCAACAAACAATAATATTTAGCAAGTTTGTTTCGACTACGCTCAACAAACAATAATATTTAGCAAGTTTGTTTCGACTACGCTCAACAAACAATAATATTTAGCAAGTTTGTTTCGACTACGCTCAACAAACAATTATGAATACTATAGGTTGTTGAGCGAAGTCGAAATAACCGAACTGTTGTAATAACAACTATTGATTTTGTATATTTACCCTATGAAATTGGAAGAAGCCATCAAACAAAAAAAATTCGGGAACGAATTTGAAAAAGCAGTTATCAATATTTTATACACCGCTAGCTGGTTAGAGGGAATCAATATTCGCAGACTTAAACCACATGATATTTCTCCTCAACAGTACAACGTACTCCGTATTTTACGCGGGTCACACCCGAATCCTGTTATGCTGGGGGAGATTACTGAAAGGATGATTGATAAAAATTCCAATGCTACCCGCTTAGTTGAGAAGCTTCGTTTAAAAGGACTTTTAAAACGTGATATCTGTAAAACGAATCGTCGGCAAGTCGATATTACCATTACTCAAAAAGGACTTACTTTATTAGATGTGTTAGATGATCATATTGATGAATGGCAAAGTGAACACATGAAAATAAAGAAATCAGAAGTACAACAGTTGAACGCTTTACTAGATAAATTAAGAGGATAAGATGAAACACATTATACATAAAGCAGATACACGCGGCTATGCTAATCATGGTTGGTTAAAGAGCTATCATACGTTTAGCTTCGCTGGTTATCATAATCCTGAGCGCGCTAACTTCGGTATGTTACGCGTGTTAAATGATGATTTTGTTGATGCAGGAATGGGGTTCGGGAAGCATCCGCATGATAACATGGAAATTATTTCTATTCCGTTAAGTGGTGCTTTGCATCATCAGGATTCTACTGGGCGGGATAAGATTATTAAAACAGGTGATGTGCAAATCATGAGTGCAGGAACTGGTATTTATCATTCAGAAGCAAATGCAAGTCAAGATGAGCCTGTTGCATTTTTACAACTATGGATTTTTTCAAAGGTCAATAATATTGAACCGCGTTATGATCAAAAATTATTTAGCGAAGAAGAAAGAAAAAATCAATTTCAAGTAGTTGTTTCACCAACGCAAGAAAACGATTCACTTTTTATCAATCAGGATGCATGGCTTTCTCTTATCGAGCTAGAAGAAGGAAAAGAAGCAATTTATAACATGCACAAAGATGGAAACGGAGTTTATTGTTTTATTTTGGATGGTGACTTAAACATTGCTTCTGAAAGTTTATCAAAACGCGATGCAATTGGTATTTGGGATGCTTCTGAAATTTCGTTAAAAGCGCATCAAAAAAGTGCAGTGCTTTTTATAGAAGTGCCGATGAATTAAGGCAATCAAATTTTTACTACTTTTGAATAAACTAAACATTTACCAATGAAAAAACTATTACTTATTCTTTCAATTCTGTTTACGACTGTAGCAACGCAAGCACAAAATCAAAACGCAATGGCTTTTGATGGCATAAACGATTACGTATCGGTTACAGGTGCGTCTAATTATGTTGTGGGCTCAACAGGAATGTCTATCACATGTTGGGTTTTTGCTCAAAACGCCGCTCCTTCTTATCCAAACTTCGATGGGTTTGCAGGTTTCAGAAATGATGTGGACGCTGATTTTTACTTAGTACAGGTGGGAGCTAATGCAATTGAAGCTCGTTTCAGAAACGATCAAGGAACAGCATTTACAATTACTTCTCAATCTTTAGCACCAAATCAATGGATCCACTATACATTCACGTACGATGGTTTAATGATGCGTCTTTACAAGAACACGGTGAAGGTAGATTCACTTTCTGCCAATGGTGTAATTAGTAACGGTGGAGTAGATTACAACATTGGCAATGTACGCTTTTCAAATTCAAGTGTTGATTTTCTTTTAACAGGCAAAATGGATGAAACTAGTTTCTGGTCGCGTGCATTAACACCGGAAGAAATTCGTTGTATCCCTGTAAATGGTATCGATACTAATGCAGCAAATCTTGAATTATACTACCGCTTTAATCAAGGTACAGCAGCAGGAAATAATACTTCAATTACTTCATTGCATGATGAAAATGGTCAGCAGGATGGAACGTTTAACGGACTAGCATTAACAGGAGGGACCTCTAACTTTGTTGCTGGCGCTAGCACTGCTACCACTACAACAGCTTATTTATGTCCGGGTGCAACGTATTTGTATAATGGACAACCATTAACTCAAGGAGGTATTTATGCAGATACATTAGTTAATTCGCAAGGGTGTGACTCTATCGTTCAGTTAAACCTTGTTCAGTTATTAGTAGATACAGGTGTAACGCAAAACGGATTTACTTTATCAGCAAATCATACTTCACCTACTTATAAATGGTTAGATTGTAACAATGGTTATGCTGTCATTCTTGGAGCAACTTCACAAAGTTTTATTCCAACAGTACCAGGAAGTTATGCAGTTGTAGTAAGTCAAAGTGGTTGTACAGATACTTCCAATTGTCATGTAATGGCAACAGTAGGATTAAACGTATTAAATTCCATTGAAGGGTTTTCTGTATATCCAACAATTACCAGCAATGAAATTAATATTCAGTTGAATCAATCATACGATAAAGTTCAGATTGAAATAATCGATTTAACAGGAAGAACGGTAGTAAATACTAACGCAGATGGATTAACGAATACTGTACTTGATGTGAAATCATTAATGAGCGGAAGCTATCTGGTTCGTATTAACGCTGATGGAAGAAATGGTGTTTATCGATTTGTAAAGAAATAATCAATTACCAATTATGAAAAAGGGAAGCATTTATTTGCTTCCCTTTTTTTATTTCCTTTCGCCCATTTTCCCCATCGCTCCTTTTATTATTCGATCAAAGTCGTGCTTTTGTTTTTCGTCGCAAAGCGATCTTACTTTCAACAAATGATCAAACAAGGCTTTTTCTCCACTCTTTCTATTTTCTCCAATCAAATTAATCAACGAATCACTTTTGTTAGTAGAATTAGTATTCTTCAATTCATCAAATAATAAATCGTGTAAATCTCTACCGCTTATTTTTATTGTTTCTAATTTTTGCTGATGTTCTTCAAACAACGAATCGAATTGCTGACGTTGTATCTCGTTTAATCGTAACTCATGTACTAAAAATCGATTCATATCATTTGGTCGACCACCAGGACCTTCGCCCATTGGCGGGCGATGAAACCACATAACAGCCAAGAGTGAAACATTCATGATGGCTAAAACAACCACAAGGACTTTAAAAGTTTTTATCTGATTCATGGTAATTGATTGATAGGCTCGAAATAAACGGAATATACTTTTTGTTCAATGAATTTACTTTCTGTTTTGTAATACTGACTTGCAGAAATCAAGTTAAAAGTAAAAAGCAATGCAATAGTTGCAACAGCAATTTTAATAAATCCGCGACTAGATTTTTCAATGAATAACAAATCAACAATTTTACTTTTTTGATTTTCATTCAATGATCTTTTATGATACGAAGATGCTTGCTGAATGATTTCTTCTATCATCTTTTCTTTTTCATTTTTCATGGTATAATTCCTCCAATTGTTTTCTTAAATTTTGTTTTGCTCGGAAAATGAGCGATTCTACTGCGGATAATGATAACTCCATGATTTCACAAATCTCTTTATAAGACTGCTGTTCCATGTTGTGTAAGATAAATGCGATTCGCTGGTTTTCTGGCAATTGATTTAATGCGCTAAATAATATTTTACTTTTTTCTTTTTCTTCTAATACTTGATGCGGCGTATCTGCGCTTTTTAAATTTTGTATAGGATTCGATTTATTTTCTGTATCATCAATTGAGAATAAAAATCCAAATCGTTTTTTTCTTTTTTTACTTCGTAGATGATAAAGGGCGAGGTTGGTTACTATGCGATACATCCAGGTGCTTAACTTCGAATCTCCTTTAAACCGATAGATAGCACTTGTAATTTCCACAAAACACTCCTGCGTTAAATCTTCTGCGTCTAACTCATTTTGCACTATGGCGTAGGCAGTTGAATATACTAAATCGCTGTAACGCTCGACTAACTCACGATACGCCTGCTCTTCCCGATTTTTTAATCGTTGTATAAAAAACTGTTCCGACAAATTTATAGTAGCTAATGAAGGATAAGATGACAAATAATATAATAACTTGCGATACTAATTTATTTAAGCGTATTTATTTGATTCCAGTTTACATTAATGTCATTTTTAACTTGAGTCTCTAATTTCTTTTTTGAAGTAAAGCGTTTAGCCTCAGGAATAGTTGTCGCCCCTTTTGTTTTAATGGAGTTTACTAAAAACATATTCTCAACATTAAAAGTGGCATGTTCGTCAGGTTCAAACCAATGACTTTTTTCTAATTCTGCAAAAATTGTATAACGTATTTGTTTTGGATACCACAAATTTTCTTGTTCTTGGTATTCAATGGTAATTGAAAAACTAGGCTTCCCAATGGATAATCCATAAACAGCAAGAACGGGTTTATAGAGGAAAGGAATATAAAAAACACCCGATTGCTCTACCTTAACAAAAGCGTCTGATATAGCATCAATATAAATTTTACCAGCACTCTTAACATTATCTACTTTGCCCTTCGATTTAAAATCAATCACAATCAATTCTCTATTATCAAAGGTAGTACTTGGCGCAAACGAATATTCATAATCATTAAATTGAGTACTGTCTAAAAAGGAATTACTACTCTTAGTAATATTCGCAGAGCGCAGTACACTTTCTGGTCCACCGAAGTTGTCATATATATCTGCCTTCTCTTCTTCTGGAATTAAAGAAGGTTGTGGTTTGCCCGCATTCTTCTTTACGGCTTTTTTCTCGTATTTTTTATTTCGTTTCTCTCGCTCTTCCTGCATGAAAGCTAGTTTTTTTACATCATCTATTTTACGAAATAAAAGCAATTGATGTTGATTTTTTGTCGTATCCTGAAAGTTCGGATAATAACTCTTAAAAACAGATTCGTTACAAGTAATATAATGATCATTTTCTTTAAAAATTTGTCGGAAATAAGACTGCGTTTCAAAAGGAGTTTTCGGATAGTTTCGCTTGATTCCCTTCAAAGCCTCTTTGATATAAAAAATGGGAAGATTCGGACGAACAACAATTTCATTTAATTGAAAATCGTTGCGAGATAAAAAAATGCTATCGTTGCTCTTAAGATTGCGAACACAAATCATTTTACGACTATAACCTAAAAAGCTAAATTGTAGTGAATCATTTTCATAATCACTGGAAATGTTTATCTGATAAAAACCTGATTCGTTCGCTGCTGTACCAGAGAAACTATTTTTAAAAGAAATAGCGGTAAAGGGAATGGCTTCTTTCGTTAATTCATCAGCGATAGTGCCGGAAACTGTGCGTGATTGAGCTCTGCATGGAGTAATCCAGACAATGAAAAGCAGAATAACAAAACAGTATTTAATTAGATTCACAATCAAACAAAGATAAGGTAATCCCATAAAAAAACCCCGAGTGTCAACTCAGGGTTTTTTAAAAATTTTATTAAAAGAAATTATTTAACCATCAAGCGAGTAGTAAGAACATTTCCTTCTACGTTTACTTTCACTAAATAAATTCCTGAGTTTAATCCTGAAACAGGTAATGAAATTACATTCTTTCCAGTTGAACCATTGAAGTTTTGTCCGTAAACAACCTTACCTAATACATCTGTCATTTCAATAGTATAGTTAGATGATTTTGTTAAGCTAACTTCTAATTGAGTGAACGCATCAGCAGGATTTGGGAATAATGTCATAGCAAAATTATCTGCTGTTAATGTGTTAATTCCCGTTGTAGCTAAATAAGGGCTACGCGTTACATTTAATACATGTCCTGAAGAAGCATCTTGTAACATACCAACAACACGCATTTTTGTATCATCCCAAGCTGTAGGTAATATATAGTTAAAAGTATAGTTGTAAGTTGTACTTGCGCTTACAGAAGAAGGAATTGATCCTGGTTGTCCATCAAAACCACCTAAGATATCACGACCAACAAAGTTATAATGCATACTAGCAGCTGAAACTGGATTCGTTGAAGTTTGCCAGTTATGACCAGCACCAACTAATGCAATATTTTGTGAAGAGCTACTATAATAATTTGTTTGAGCGTATGTAGATGTTGTTCCAGTTACATCATCTTCAACTAATACTGCATTCAAACGGAAATCTCCAATTAGGTTAGCGGCAAATGTTGATGATACATTAATATCAACCTGACGAGTTACTGCGTTATATGTAGCTGTTACACCTACATCAGCAGGACTAACATCACTAATTCTATCTAAATAAGTAGCTTCGAAATCTGTAGGGTCAACATCGTTCGTTTTACGATCAACACATCCACTAGGGTATCCACCGATTAATGAACCGATACCTGCATCGTAAGCTGTATTTGTCATAGGGTCGCCATTGTGAACTGCTACTACGATTGCTGTTCCTAGGTGTACTGTATCAATTTGCTCTGTATAAACAGCACCACGAGGGCACCATCCACACCATGTACCTGTTGCTTCTTCAATTAACACTCTTTTTTCTGGTAAGTACGATAAACCAGTTACCATTGTGTTTAATGTGTCATCAGAACGATCAGCATCATTTGCTAAATCAACCCAAATTTTTGTAGGGTAAGGATTAGCAACTGAAACGTTAATTGGAGTATTGTGCGTAAAGCTATAAACGTTACCAGACGTTAAGTTAATGTTTGATAATGTAGAAGTGTAAACCGTTCCATTAAATTCATATTTTATATCAACATTGGTAATTGTATTAGCACCTAGGTTTTGTATCTCTCCTATTACTGTTGAAGTTCCCGGTACTAATACATAAGGATCTGCTGATGCTTTGTTTAATTTAGCTTGATCAGCAGCTTGAGTACCATAAATAAACTGATAATACGAATTATCAATTGGACTTGCATCAAATCCTGCTATAGACGCAAGGTTTGGAGAGCCAGCTACCATAAATGCTGTACTAGCATTCATCTGAATTCCTGCTGATATTAATTTAGTCGTGGTATATCCTCCTGTTCTGCAATCAACAAGATAGATGTTGTTAGTAGTCTCTTCTAAAACAATGCTCCAATAAGTATAATTAGTGCCACTTGAAGCTGTTGTACCGTAACCATACGAGTTAAATTGAATCCACAATTGGCGGTTAGGAGCTGTTCCGAATGTTTTAGTTAAAATGATATCATTAGTTCCAAGCGAAGCTAATCCCCATAAGCAAACCGATTTGTCGGGAATAAGAGAACTCGGCAACGTGCTTTTAGCATAGGGTGGCGCAGCTAAAGTTGTATTAATATCAAAAGTTAGAGTAGCAGAGCTTGAAACTTTAAATTGAGTTACCGTGCTTCCATCAAACTGAAATGGGAATGGTATAGTTCTGTTCGCCGACCAAACGGGAGTTGTATTCGTAGGAGCAGTACTTATAGTCGTCCAACCTGTAGGAGCCCCAGTACCTCCTAGCGGATATTCATTATCAACATTTAATCCGCCTGGGTTTGTACCAGCATTTGGATAAGGTAGGTAGTAATACTGCGCGTTAGCCACACTTAATGACATTACAAACGCTACAATAAATGCGTAAATTTTTTTCATCTTAATGAGTTATTGATTTTTTAGAATTGATTCCAAAATTAAGGATTAAAGCAGTACAAAGCAAAAATCAAAATCAAAAAATTACAATACTTAAACAACTGATAATCAGAAGTAATTATTAGCAAATAGCATCTCACAATCCAAGGGTGGTACCAGAGCCCCGAAGCTTTGTGGAAAATAGCCATTAATATCTGAGGACCTATTTATTCAGGACAAATCAAGCCTGCTTAAAATACAAAAAGAAGGTCGTTCCTTTATTTTCTACTGATTCGAAACGGATATCACCCTGCATCCCCAGCATCATGTTTTTTACAATAGCTAGTCCGAGACCTGTTCCACTCGATTTGGTAGTGAAATATGGAACAAAAATTTTATCTTTTAATTCTTCTGGAATCCCATTACCATTGTCTTTAATGGATAAAATCAAAAATTCGTTATCCTTTGAAACATCAATAATTATTAAAGGGTCTTCAACTTCTTCCATCGATTGAATTGCATTTCGGAACAGATTATTTAATATTCGAATAATTTGATTCTTGTCTCCTATAACGGAAGGCAATAAAGTGTCGATACGATTTTCAATTTTAATATTGTCAGATTGCTTAAATAAAACAATCGTATTTTTAATTAGATCGTGAATAGTTATTTTTTCATATTCGGCTTGCGGCATTTTTGCAAAATCACTGAATGCGGATGCAATATTTGATAAATTATCAATTTGCTCAATTAAACCGGATGAAATTTTCTTGATTACTTCTTTTTGATTTTCTTGTCGGGAGTCTAATATTCGTAACATATGTTGAATACCCAGCTTCATAGGAGTTAATGGATTTTTGATTTCATGAGCAACCTGTTTGGCCATTTCTCTCCACGCCGATTCTCGCTCTGATTTTGCTAAATCTTCAGCACTTTTTTGAAGAGCCATAAGCATCCGATTATATTCGTTTACTAACGCTCCTATTTCATCATTTTTCTTCCAGCTTATTAAATTGCTCTTCGCATTTAATCTTGTTTTCTTAAATGACTCTTGAATGAATTTTAAAGGAGCAGCAATTTTATTTGAAATAAATACTGCAATCAAAATAGAAATCGTGAATAAGAAAACATATAAGTTGATAAGGGCAATCAGGAATTTACTAATCTCAGCTTTTACTTGTTTCTCCGTAAAAAAGTAGTTGATGTTTAAATAAGCACATTGATCTCCCTTGCGATTATAAATGGGACGATAAGATGCGCGATACTCCAGCTTCCCGATATTTTCTGTTTGATTAAATCCAGAGAGCTTCAGGGTTTTCAAATTCAAAAACGCCGTTTTATTCATCAGCGGACTAATCAATTCCTGATCAAAAATGCGTGGCTGCGTAGAATAAACTAAATATCCCTTCGGGTTGTAAATTGAAAAATCAGTATGAATGGTTTTGTTCAGTTTATTTAACTCACTAACTGCCTGTCCATTTAATTTTTCGATGGAAGTTGCATCTTCAAAAGTGTTTTCGAGGTAGTTGTTAAGGTCTTTTATTGTTTCTTGCGACTCTAACTCTTCACTTTCGATGTTGTTGTTTATTATGTAAATAATTGTTGTTGCTCCTGATATAATCAAGGTCAAAATAACGAAAGCTACAATAGTGAATTTAATACGGTTGTTATAGCTGGTAGATAGGGTAAAGTCATTATTATAAAAATGATAAATTGCGTATCCAAGTAAATACGCTAAACTGAAAAAGGCAAACAAATAACTAAAAAAGGTGATGATCTCTAATAGAGATTTTTGTTTGCGACTAATAACTGTTAAACCATTATTATCTTTTAAAATGATATGATAATATCCGTTATTATAAAACGCATCCGTTTTTTTTATGTCTTCCTCGTAAGGTGCAGATGTGATAAAATAGTTAAATGTTCCAGACTGATAATTCAGTTTCCCATTTTTATATCGAGCGAAACTATAGTCGCTCGTATTTTGATTAGCCATCACATTATTGCTAACTAATAAATCAGGAAAGCCACCAATATTATTACTTCGTTTATTTGAAAATTCTATAACACAACAGGCAGCAAGAGTATTCAGGGGCAATGTAATTATTCCGTATTGCTTTTGCTTCTCGAGTTTACCTGCATAATTTAACAGCCCTGAATTCTGAATTAAATATTCTTTTTTTATTTCATCAAAAGATTCTTCAGATTTTTTATTCAAACAATTACTGTTTTTATCAAGAAAATAAAATGTGATATCGTAATTCGAAAAATAATCACTGAAGTACTTATTCAAAAGATATTTGTTCAAATCATCATAGCTGATTCCTTTTGTAATTAATGGAATTACTTGTTTGTCTGTTTTTATTTTTCTTTTTATTTCATCAAAAAAGTAATCAGCAATATTGTCTTTACCAGAATGTATTTTATTTGCAAAAGATCGCTGTTTTTCACTTTCTTTTATCTGATTAAATGAATAAATCTGATAAGTAGCGTAAACAGAAAATCCTAAAACTATAAGAATGATACCTTCTTGTCGATATCCTTTACCTAAAAAAACGCGGATATAAAAAATAAACAAAAGCAATAAAAAGGAAAATAAGAAAGAATAAATACTGTATGCATCTGAAAAAGAAAAAACAATGGAGAAATAATTAAGAATTCCAAATACAATCGCAGCAAATAATAAATTAATAAATACAATGCGTAGCGACAATTTAGATTGTTTAATAAAGTAAGTGGCGGCAATAGTGATAAAATAAAATCCGGAAAAAACAATTCCTATAACAAACAATCCAATCAGACTATATAAATCTAATTCAAAAACATTATTGAAGTTAAATGATATCTGCGAACTAATAATTAAGCCGCTAAGCAAATAATTAATCTCATAAGAATACGAAAAGCAAATCAGCAAAATAAAAAACAGAAAGCTTCCTTTCAGAATTGTCCACCTACCAAAAAATCGAATAGTATTTTCTTTTACTGTTAAAGAATAAAGATAAACCATCAAGGCAAGTAAGCATAAGACCCCAAAAAACAAATCAAGAGGCGAATTTAGCAAGGTGCTACTCGCATAGTATTTAGGACTAAAAAAATCTGTACTGTAAAAGGCATTTGGCAACGAATAAATAATCATTAAGTAGCGCAAAATAAAAAGCGATGCTACGGTAAGAATTCCAACAAAACTATTTCGCTTCCCTAATACAAAGGTTAAATCAATTAACGCAACATTAATTAAGAGGTATGCAAACAGGTAAAGAATAAAAATGATTATCGATTTGTTATGAATATCACTACCATCTATAGATGAAATGTAAAAAATAGGAGTACCTGCGTAGTTAATAGGCGTTGTATTAGGCTTAGGGTCTATTGAAAATTCATGGTGGCTACATAATTGCAAATTAGAGTTGTAATTATTCTCTAAATATTGGTTCTGAATGTTGAAATCGTAACGAACAAAAAGGCAATAAACAATTTGTCTTTCATTTTCGAGATTGTTTACTTTATTAATAAAGTAATAACCATTGCCTATTCTGTTAATTCTTGCATCAATTAGCGAACAATAATTTACACTATCAATCGGACATTTATTATCAGACCAGAATACAATTTCTTTTTTATTAAATACAAATACACTACCACCAAAAGGGAGTATTTTTTTCTGATAGTAATTATTAGCTGTTCTGTTATTTAGAACAGATTCCTTTATGCAATCATTAAATGAGTTTTCAAAAGCTTTTAAACTATCTATTTTGCTTTTTAGAACAGCCTCAATAATTGATTTGTCTTCCGTAGCTTTAGGCGTTATTTTCTCTTTGTTTACCTCTATAGAAATAGCTGCGATTACAAATAGCGTAATCACTAAAAAGTATCCTAATAAGCGGTTTCCAATATTCATCAGCGTAAAAATAGTTATGAAACAGTATAAATGTAAGTTATTATTATTGTTTTATAAACGCTCAGTAGTTAAAAGTATCCGATTTTTAATTACATAATTTAACAGTAAATTCGCAATATGAAAGCGATCATCAATAAAGCTACCGCGATTTCTGTCGAAGAAAAGACTGCAGGTGCTATTACAATCAATGATAAGTTATTTAATGGCGATATAAAACAAGTAGGGCCTTATTCTTACAACATCATTTATAAGGGCGAGAGCATGAATGTGGAAGTACTTATTTCAGATGCAAAAAATAAAAAGCACCAGCTTAAAATTAATGGCAAGGTGGTAGATATTCAGCTCGAAGATAAATACGATGAGCTGCTTAAAAAGCTTGGTATGGACGCAGCCTTATCGCAAAAGATTGGAGATTTAAAAGCTCCTATGCCAGGTCTAGTTGTAAACATCCCTGTTGCTGAAGGTGAAGAAATTAAAAAAGGAGATGTATTGCTTATATTGGAAGCCATGAAAATGGAAAATGCTCTTAAAGCAGTAGCTGATGCAACCGTTAAGAAGATTATTGTTAAAACAGGACAGGCAGTAGAAAAAAATCAAGTGTTAATTCAATTAGTATAAAAATCTTTTCCCATGAACCGTCGTAATTTTTTAAAGAAGTCAGGTTTGGCAACAGCAAGTTTAGTCGTTGCTTCTCATTTATCACCAGTGGAAGCATTAGCCGAGAAAATTGAAAACGAGACACAGTTTGTATTGCCAAAGTTGCCTTATGATTTTAAGGCACTAGAGCCACATATTGATGCACTCACTATGGAAATCCATTATTCCCGTCACCATAAAGCGTACGTGGATAATTTGAATAAAGCCTGCGCGGATAATAAAATTAAAGTGGGATCTATCGAAGAATTGTTAAGCAACATTTCTAAACATCCAGCAGCTGTTAGAAATAATGGTGGTGGACATTATAATCATTCTTTATTCTGGAAATTAATGCAGGCTAACGGTGACGGGCTTCCTAAAGGACCGGTATTTGAGGCGATCAATAATTCTTTTGAAAGTTTCGATGCTATGAAATTAAAGTTTTCTGATGCGGCTAAAGCGCGTTTTGGTTCTGGATGGGCTTGGATAGTGGTTCGTGATGGAAAGCTTGAGATTGGCTCAACACCTAATCAGGATAATCCGTTGATGGATATTTCAGAATTTAAGGGCAAGCCTATTTTAGCGTTGGATGTTTGGGAGCATGCCTACTATTTAAAGTATCAAAATAAGCGTGTTGATTATATCACTGCATGGTTTAATACTATTAACTGGGATATGGTGAATGAATTATATACCGCGAAATAAACAGCATAAAAAAATTAGTCACAAAAAAGGGAATAAATTATTTTATTCCCTTTTTCATTCTTATTTTGATTGATTAATTACACTAAAGTAATTTCAAACTGTACTAGGTTAACGAACTCTTGAATTCGTGCGTCAATTTCACCTTCCGATAATCCCTCAATTCTTTCTAATCCAAATTTTTCTACACAGAATGAAGCCATTGCCGATCCGTGAATCACACCACGCTTTATATTGTCGAAAGAAATATCGTTGGTAGCGCTTATGTAACCAATAAACCCTCCTGCAAATGTATCGCCCGCTCCTGTCGGATCAAATACTTCTTCTAACGGTAATGCAGGTGC
>CALQOD010000077.1 GCA_943332105.1 Chitinophaga pinensis
GCCATTTGCTCGTAGACCTGACGCAAAACAGGACCCATCTTCTTAGAAATTGTTCCCATCACCATCAGTAAATCAGCTTGACGTGGTGAAAAGCTTAAACGCTCTGAACCAAAACGCCCAAAATCATATGTGGATGCCATTGTTGCCATGAACTCTATCCCACAACAAGATGTTGCAAACGGAAGTGGCCAGATAGAATTTTTACGAGCCATACCCACCGCCTTGCCAAGCGATGTAGCTAAAAAACCCGGACCTTCAAATCCTTCTAACTTTTGATTGTTTTCAGACATTTTCAATATTTTTTTATTCCCATTTAAGGGCACCTTTCTTAATAATATACACTAAACCAAGAATTAATAATCCTAAGAAAACAAGCATTTCGCCAAATGCAGCCAATCCCGTTTTACTCCACTCCGCAAAATTAACAGCCCAAGGGTACATGAAAATAACTTCTACATCAAATAAAACGAATAAAATAGCTATTAAAAAATATTTGATTGAAAAGGGAAGTCGGGAATTACCTTGAGACTCAATCCCGCACTCAAAAGTGTCTAATTTAATACTGGATTTACGCTTTGGACCCAATAAATGCGTCGCAAACATAGTAACTAGTACAAATCCCATTGCAACAACAAACATCATTGCTATTGGCAGGTAATCGATTGGTGTGCTTAGTAAAATCATAATTTCTTGATAGCTTTAACAATAATTTGTCATTAAAGTTTCGGGTGCGAATTTACCAATTTTTTCGAGTGAAACAGCTAAATCAAAATGGATTTTCAACAGTTCGTTGTAAATTTATTGTTAATCCTGTTTTCTTTTAAATATTTAGAAAAAAAATAAAGGAATTTTAAAAGCATTTTTAAAATTGTGCAATTGTTTTAAAGAGTAAAAAACATTCTGCCAAAAAAATTGTTTTAAGCTTACTAGTATGAAAAAACGAATTCTTATTATCGGATCAGGCTTAGGGTCGCTTGCTACTGCCCTCCGACTTACTAAGCATGGCTACGAAGTTCAAATAATAGAAAAACATAAAACGCCAGGCGGCAGATTAAACATTATTGAAAAAGATGGATTCAGTTTCGATTTGGGTCCTTCGTTTTTTAGTATGTCGTATGAATTTAAAGAGCTATTTGATTATATCGGAATCGAAAATCCGCTGCAGCTTAATGAATTAAACCCTCTTTACGCGGTTTATTTTGAAGGTAAAAACCATCCTTTTCTAATGCACAAAGACTTGAAAAAGCTTGGAAAAGAATTCGAGAATATTGAGCCTCATCTTGAGCAAAAAGTAAGGAAGTATTTAGAATCAGCAGGTAAACTTTTTCATGATACAGAGAACATTGTTGTAAAACAAAACTTTAATTCCAAGCTCGATTACCTCCTACAATTAACTAGAGTTCCACTTAAGCATGGTCCAAAAATGTTTCGATCAATGTGGGCGGAACTGGAAAAGAACTTCGATTCGGAAGAGGTAAAAGTAATTTTCTCATTGGTTTCATTCTTCCTAGGCTCTACCCCATTTCAAACTCCCGCAGTTTATACGCTACTAAACTACACTGAACTTGTTCACGACGGATATTGGAATGTCCAAGGTGGCATGTATAAAATCGTTACCGAAATCAGAAAGATTTTAGAAACAAAAGGAGTTGAGTTTACATTCAACACTGAAATTGTAGAAATCGAAGAGAAAGATGGAAAAGCAGTTGCCGCAATTTCAAAAAATGGCGAGCGATTTACAGCAGATATCATTGTTTGTAATGCTGATGCGGCTTCTTTCCGTGGTCAAGTGTTGAAAAGAAAAGAATACTCAGAACCAAAATTAGATCAAATGGACTGGACTCTATCACCATTTACCATCTATCTTGGTGTTAAAGGGAAATTGGAGAATTTACATCACCATAATTATTTCTTAGGTAATAACTTTAAAGAATATGCCGATAAGATCTTCAAAACGTCGGTAAGTCCAAATAAACCTTATTACTATGTAAATGTAAGCTCACGCTCAAATCCTGGGTGTGCGCCTGATGGTCATGAAAATTTATTTATTCTTTGTCCCGTACCAGACTTACGATACAAGCCAGACTGGAGCGATTCCGAAGAATTAGCAAAGACAATTATTAAAGATTTATCTGAAAGAGTTGGTTATGATATCTCTTCAAACATTGTAACACAAACAATTCTTTCTCCTGTTGAATGGCAAAACAACTTTAATTTATATCGAGGAAGTGGATTAGGATTAGCGCATGGGCTAAATCAAATAGGCGGCTTCAGACCTGCCAACAAAGATGAAAAATTATCAAACCTTTATTATGTTGGAGCCAGTACTATACCTGGAACAGGATTACCAATTGTGGTAATCGGCTCTCGCCTAGTAACAGAACGTATTTTACAAGATGATGGAACTATACACTAAAACTTGTACTGAAATCAGTAAGAAAATTACGCATAACTATAGTACATCTTTTACTTTGGGTATTCGTACACTTCACAAAAAACTTCATGACCCTATTTATTCTATTTACGGCTTTGTGAGGGTTGCTGATGAAATTGTGGACACTTTCCATGGGCATAACAAAAGTGAATTACTTTCAAAATTTAAGGCGGATACCTTTGAATCCCTAGAAAATAAAATTAGTACTAATCCTGTCCTACACGCCTTCCAAAATGTTGTGCATCAATTTCAGATCGATTATGATTTAATTGAAGCCTTTTTAAAAAGCATGGAAATGGATCTTTATCACTCAACTTATGATGATAGTAAATACAGTGATTATATTTATGGTTCTGCAGAGGTTGTTGGCTTGATGTGCTTAAAGGTTTTTTGCAATGGCGATTCAGCAGAATATAATCGCTTAAAAACTCCCGCCAAACACCTCGGGGCAGCCTTTCAAAAAGTGAATTTTTTACGCGACATGAAAAGTGATTATGCAGAGCGAGGCAGAGTGTATTTCCCTGAAGTCGACTTTAATTCATTTTGCGACAGCACTAAATTTAAATTAGAGCAGGAAATTGAAGAAGATTTTAATAAGGCTTATGAAGGCATTAAACAACTTCCTGTTGAGGCCCGCTTTGGAGTGTATGTGGCCTATATTTACAATCAAGCCTTATTGAAAAAAATAAAAAAGGTACCTGCATCAACAATAAAAGATGCTCGAATACGCGTTCCAAACAAGGAGAAGTTCGCCTTGCTGTTATCGTCGTGGTTCCGATTTCGCTTAAATGTGATTTAATTACACTTTTTACTCTTAAAAAGGCAACTTTCTTTTCTTTCTAACGAATAAGGGTGGGTTAAATTATCTTAAACCCTGAACCTCCTGCTATTCGAAATGCCATTTGCAGTAAAAAATATTTTTAAAAAGCTATTATCCAACACAAAATGGATAGTTCTGTTTTTATTGGTTATTGCACATACGCAATCACTGGCAACGCATTCAGCTGGGGCGGATATCAAATACAAATACCTTTCTGGAAATCAGTATGAAGTCACCGTTTCCTTTTACCGAGATTGTGGTGGGGTAGCAGAACCAAATAGTGTTTCAGTAAACTGTAAATCGCAAGACGGAAATTTTAATTTCAATGTTACCGCAAATAAAGTTAATGGGGTTAACGGACAAGAAATAACATTCCCTTGTTCTTCAAGTTCCACAACTTGCAATGGAGGTGTTGCTACAGGAATAAAAAAATGGATTTATACAACAATCGTCAACTTGCCGTCTCAACAAAGCGATTGGACATTCAGCTACAGCATTTGTTGCCGAAACTGTTCAATTACTACCATTAGCAATCCATGTTCACCAAATTCTGTTTTGTATGTAGAAGCAAAGCTGAATAATTTACTAGCAATTAATAATTCCTCACCTGACTTTACTAATAGTCCAATTGCATTCGTTTGTTTGGGGCAGAACTTTAATTATAATCATGGAGTTGTAGAGCCAGATGGTGATTCGCTATATTACGAATTATTGACACCAAAAACAGGAGCAAATTCTACAGTTAATTTTATTTCACCTTCAAGTGTATTAAACCCTATCTCCTCTTCTACCCCATTTACATTAAATAACATAAATGGAGATATCAATTTTACTCCCAATCAATTGCAAATTGGAGTAATGGCTATTAGGGTTAAGGAATATCGCAACGGACAATTCATTGGAAGCGCTATAAGAGACATGCAGGTTTACACACAAACTTGTAATAATAATTTACCAACCTTATCAGGCATCAACGGCAGTAACAATTATTCAACTAACATTTGTGCCAATCAACAAATTTGTTTTTCTATCAATTCAGTTGATATAGACAGTACGCAAAATGTAAGCATCATTTGTAATAACGGAATAGCAAATGCAAATTATAATATCACAGCGGGTACTCGTCCAAGTTTGACATTTTGCTGGACGCCAACAGAATCAGACATAAGTAATATTCCACACACATTCATTATAATAGTAAAAGATAATGCCTGTCCAACTAACGGAGTTCAAACATTTTCGTATTCTATTTTAGTTAACGGTCCTCAATTTTTAATTACCTCATCAAACAATACCTGCAATAACATTAGCGGCGCACAACTTTCAATAATCTCCTCGAATAATACGAACCATACCTACTTGTGGAATAATGGCGCAACAACTAATACAATTTCAAATCTTAGTTCCGGAATATATACCGTAACAGCTACCGACCAAAATGGATGCGTGGCCCATCAAAATTTTGAACTAACAACTAACGGAATCGCCTTAACATCTACAATTATTAATCCCACATGCCAAGGTATTAATAATGGTGCAATTACTATAACAACAACTGGAGGAACTTCTCCATACATCTACAATTGGAGTAATGGCGCAATAACAAAAGATATTCAGCAATTAGCATCAGGTACATATACTGTAATCGTTTCAGATGCGAATGGATGTACTAATACAATGACTAATCAATTAACGTACAACTCTACTTTATTACTCAGTCATACAACAGGAAATGTCAACTGCAGTAATAGTAATAATGGTTGGATTAATGTAACAGCATCAGGTGGAAACAATCCTTATAGTTATCAATGGAGCAATGGACTAACAACAAATGCAATTAATAACTTAAGTCATGGAAATTATACTATAAATTGTACTGATGCTAATGGTTGCTTGTCAGCATCAACAATATCCATCATTGGTGTTCAAGATAGTATAGAAGTTGATTTCAGTATTATTGACGTGAAATGCTATGGTGATAGCTCTGGAGTAATAAATACAATTGTTAGTGGGGGAACTGCTCCTTATACTTATTTATGGGACTATAATTATACAACCGCTTCTATTACTAATCTAACGCAGGGATTATATTCCGTAACAATTACAGATGCTAACGGATGTGCAGTTACTAAAAGTGTAAGTATTTCTCAACCACTGGCTCCATTACAAATCACCGCTAGTCAGTATCACGTAATATGCAAAGGTGATTCAACTGGAGCCATCGAATTATTTGTTAATGGCTCGTTGGGTAATTATACTTATTTATGGAGCAACGATTCAACAACAAAAAGAATAGAAAATTTACCGGCAGGAATATACAGTGTAACAGTGTCAGATTTAAATGGATGTTCGCTTTATAAATCATATCAGATTAATGAGCCTGATAGTAATTTGATTTTATCAATCACTAATAATATCGCACCGTGTTCATCCAATAACGGAACTATTAATGCGGCTATATCTGGTGGTGTAGCACCTTATAATTACTTATGGAATACGGGCGCAACTTCACCTTCCATCATAACTACTTCTAATGGCAATTACTCATTAACTACCACTGATGCAAATGGATGTTCAAAAAATAAATCATTAGTAATAAATAATAATCAAGTACCATTATCAATTACTCCTAGCTCACAAAACATAAATTGTGCAATTGGTCAAATTGGATTTATAAGCATAAATGTTAATGGTGGAAATCCCCCTTACCAATATTTATGGAGCAACGGCAACAATAGTAATTCAATTAATAATATTGCCGTAGGAACTTACACAGTAATCGTAACGGATGCAAACGGATGCTCGAAAGAATACTCAAAATTAATTTCAGATATTACTAACGTACATGCACAAGTGCTAGCAAGCAACGAAATATGTATTGGCGAATATGCAAGTCTACAATGTGACTCATTACCTACTGCAACCTATCAATGGTATTACAATAATCAACCATTAAATGGTGCAACAACTTCAATATTTACTAGTCCTGTAGGTGGAACATACTATGTACTTGTATCTACTCCATGTGGCACTTATCAATCGAACAATATAGAAATTATTGTGCATGCACTAAATTATGTTCAAGTCAACAGCGATCTAATTATTTGCCAGGGAGAAAGTGCACAACTGCATGCTTCTGGTGGAGTTAATTACCAATGGACACCAGCAATTAATATTGATAATGCAAGCTTTTCAGATCCGACTGTCACGCCCGATTTTTCTACTGACTATACTGTTACAATTACTGATCAATATGGGTGCTCTGCAACAGCAACAGTAAAAATTTCTGTGATGTGTGATTCAATAGATGTATCAAATGGGTTTTCTCCAAACAATGATGGAATTAATGATTACTTCAACATAAAAGGTATCGAAGATTTTGATGGCAATGTTGTTTTCATTTATAACAGATGGGGTAGTTTAGTTTTCAAACAAAAAAATTATGATAATAAATGGGATGGCAAGTGCAATGTTAGTGGAGCTTTGATGGGACAAGATTTACCAGAAGGAACTTATTATTTCTTGATTGATTTAAACAATGAAGGAAAACCATTAAGCGGTTACGTAGTATTAAAAAGATAATTATTAAAAATGAAATTTATTAAACATATCACTTTATTTGTGTTCCTCTTAGGTTCTTCTGAAGCGTTTGCTCAGTTTGAACCTCAGTTTACGCAGTATATGTTTAATGAGACGTTTATTAATCCTGCCTATGCAGGTAGTCGTGATCATGCTTCAGTAACGGCAGCGTATCGTAATCAGTGGGTGGGCATGGATGGGGCGCCTAAAACCCAAACATTCAGTGGACATATGCCGCTTAAAAATCAAAAATCAGCATTTGGTCTTGCTATAATGAATGATGAAATTTCTGTAATTCACGATTTTTATTTCTTTGGAACTTATGCATATCGAATCCATTTGCCTAAAGGAAATTTTTCGATGGGTATACAAGGAGGTTTAGTAAATCATCAAGAAAAACTTGGAGATATAAAAACACAAGATTTAGGCGATGTTTCTTTCTTAGGCGCACCTCGAATTACTGTTCCTAATACGGGATTTGGGATTTATTATAACCAGCCTAATGCATACATTGGAATTTCAATTCCAAGAATGATCACAAACAAAGTTGATCTATATACAAATAAATCGATTAATAATATCAACATCGACAACTGGCATTACTTTATTATGGGAGGATACGTTCATCCCATTAATGATGGATTAAAAATAAAAGCAACATTTATGGCCAAGGCTGTGAAGGGTGCACCTATATCAACTGATATTGGAACCCATTTATTATTTAATGAAACCATTTGGTTCGGCGCAAACTATCGAATTAAAGATTCTTGGGCTGCATTGCTTTCAATGCAAATCAACAAACAACTGCGTGTTGGCTATTCATTCGATTACACTATTAGTGAATTAAAGAGAGTGAATACAGGAACGCATGAAATAACTATTGGCTATGATTTTTCATTCGACAAAAACAATGTCGTAACACCTAGATATTTTTAATCGAATGCGTGTAGTTTATTTAGTCGTCATTTTATTATTAAGCAATAATCTATTGCAGGCACAGGAGAAAAATTTAAGAAGAGGAAATGAATACTATGAAAATGGCGATTATTTATCTGCAATAAAACATTTCGAAAAATCAATACTTTATTCAGGGCAAATAGACACAAAGAAAAAATTAATCAATTGCTATCGTTTAACTAATCAATTAGAGAAAGCAGAGGGTTACTTAAAAGAAATTTGTCTCGACTCCGCTGATGAAATTTACTGCAATTATTATTTAAACCTGCTAATCAAAAAACACGATTACAATTCCATTGAGTTATTAATTAAGAAGGGCATTGTGAAATCAGAATTATCGGAGGCAAAAGTAAAAATCGAATCGCTTTATGCTGATAGTTCTAACTATCAAATTTCCAAATTAGCAATTAATTCGGAAAATGCCGACATGGGTTTGGTATCTTATAAAAATGGATATGTATTTTGCTCGAGTAGAATTATCAATAATATGATTGAAAAAAAACATACATGGACGAATCAGCCATTTTTAAAATTGTTTTACTTCGATAACACGAATATTATTGAGACAACCCCGACTCTATTTTCTTCTGATATTAATTCTAAATATAACTTAGGGCCAATATGTTTTAGTAATAAAGAAAACGAAATATGGGTTACAGAAAACTACTCATCAAAAAATCAAAAGTCGAATGGAAATAAATACAAACTAAAAATCACTATTTACAAGAACAATCAAGCCAAGTGGATAAAACAAAAACCATTTCCATATAATAACACTAATTACAATGTAGCACACCCAGCATTAAGCAATGATGGAAATGAATTATATTTTTCAAGTGATATGCCAGGTGGTTATGGAGGAATGGACCTTTACGTATGTCGTAAAACAAAAAAAGGTTGGTCGTTACCTTTAAATTTAGGAGCAAAAATAAACACGATTGGAAATGAAATCTTCCCTACTATATTACAAGATGCGACTATTTACTTTTCATCGGATGGCCTATTAGGTTTAGGTGGTTTAGATTTATTTTATACCAAAAGTATAGATGGAAATTACTTAAAGCCAATTAATGCTGGGGCACCTATCAATTCGTCCGCAGACGAATTTCATTTAATTTATAACAGCAATAACAAGAAAGGATTTTTTAGTTCTAATAGAGCATACGGCGGTTTTAACGACGATATTTTTTCATTTATCAAAATTAATGATACTAAATCGGAGAATAAGCAACAAGATGTATACAACTCAGAAAAAATCATCGACTCATCAGCTGTTAAATTAAACAAGAGATGTATCTCGTTAAAAGAAAAAATAAATAATGAGCCTGTTGTAGGCGTTAAAATTATTGATAATAAAAATAAAATTATTGGAGTAACTGATGAAAATGGTATAGCCTATATTGATAACACAATATCAAAAGTTAAAACATTTAAAGATGGATTCTATTCTAAAGAAATAATATTCAACGCTTATAATAAGGATAATAGTATTGAACTTAAGAGAGCTCCAGTGCAGTCAAACGCCGATTGGTATAAAATAATTTATTATGATCTTGACAAAAGTGATATAAGAAAAGACATGCTAGATGCTATGATAGAAGTAGTCAATTTTTTACAAGCTCATCCGGAATTTAAAATCACAATTACATCATTTACCGATAGTCGCGCAAGTATAAATTATAATACAAAGCTATCGCAGAGAAGATCTAGCAGCATTGAAAAATATTTGTTATTACATGGGATTTCAAAAAAGCAGATCAGTAAAACAGATTGGAAAGGCGAAGGTATTCTAGTAAATAACTGTGGCGATGATTTGCCGTGCACAGAAGAGATGCATCAGTTAAATCGTCGAACAGAAATATATGTTAGCGGCTTTACTAAATAGATTTTATTAAAAGTTTTAGTAGCTTAGCAGAGCAATGCAAATAAAATCAGCTACTACTTCGCTTCTCTTAATTTTATTTTTTCATACCGGCTTTAGTCAAGAAAAACCAACGATTTCTTCTCAAGAGTTTGGACTAAAATCAAGTGTAACTAGTTTTTTTCAAGAGGAGAAAAAAATATGGACGAGTCCGTTTAAAATAAAAAAAAACGACCTAAATTATATTTTACCGGCAGCTGCAGGATTAGGAATAATTTATACAATTGACCAGCCTGTTCGACGTGAATTTTCTTATTTCAACAATCACCAATCTTCTGTTAATTCATTTAACAAAAACATTACCTATTTAGGCGACGGTGCGGTTAATATTGGAATATCGACATTGTTTGTTTTACACGGTCTGATCTTTAACAATCAAAAAAGTATTGAAACCGGATATCTTTCTTCAAAGGCAATTGTGCATGCAGGAGTGGTAGTTTTTGTATTAAAAACTATAGCAGGTAGAGAGCGTCCTTACTTCAAAGATCATCAAGGTAGTTTTCATTTATTCAATCAACTAAACGCAGGCTCAGCTTATCATTCATTTCCTTCTGGACATACCATCACTGCATTTTCGATGGCTACCGTTATTGCAAAAGAGTATCGGGATAAAAAATGGGTGGGTATTACATCCTACGGACTTGCATCTTTAGTTGGTTTATCAAGAATAGGCTTAGATAAGCACTGGGCTTCTGATGTATTTATTGGAAGTATTTTGGGATATGCTATAGGAAACTTTACCTTTAAACAACATCAAAACACATGGCATGTAATTCCAACGGCAAACTCAAAAAGTGTAACATTAAACTTTATAAAACATATTTAAATGATAAAGAAAGCAATATGCTTATGTGCAATAGGTGCAATATTAATTGCAGGTTGTACATCAACTAATACAAACCAAGAAAGCTGCAGTAAAGACGGCGACTTAAATCCAAACGGATCAAGCGAACTTTCACTTATCATGCGTAAGATGGCAGCTCATTTAGCAGAGAACCGTGATGCTTTAAAAGCTGGTAAAGGAATAATTGCAGCTCCGAAAGAAATTGACAATTTACTCACTGCAAAGAAAACAGATGAAGATATTGATAAAACAATTTATGATGGCTACGCTAAGCTATACCAGCAGCGAATTATCGAATTTAATGAAACTGCAGATGCACCTGATAGCTTAAAAATCAAGGCGCATAATAACCTTGTGAGTACATGCAGAGATTGTCATAGTAATTTTTGTCCGGGACCGATGGTAGTCATAAATCAGCTAGACATAAAATAAAAAAATCCCCGAGTATACTCGGGGATTTTTTTATGTATTTAGAATTTTAATAATCCCAAAGTCCTATTTCGAAATTTACCATTTCCTGTTTGATTTTTTCCGCCTCTAATAAGCGATCCATAGGAGTTGTTCGGTATGTATCAATAGGTCGATCGTATATATTCTCTTCTTTTGTAATGAAGCTATTAAACATTCTTTTCATAAAGAGATCATCGAATGTTAAACGTTGTGATGAATTAACTCTATTACCTACTTCAGAGTGAACCAACGCAGATCTTCCTTCTGGGAAATAAATCCAAAACAAAGGCTTTGTCAATTTCTCATCTAATCCTTCTTTTTTTACTTCAACAACTGGACAAATTCCAATAATCCGAACATCCATTACTGAACGTTGTTTATCGAAGAACCATTCCTCTTTTATATTATAACGAGTTACACGATCTGAGTTAAATGGCTCAACCGAATCAATCATTACAATATAATCAGGATTATCTGGATCTGGTCTTGATTCAATATGAACAGAATCACCACTAATTACTTTTGAAAATTCTGTAGAACTTAATGGCATTGTAAATTGATCATCAACTGAAGAATATGCTGTTACTGATCCTTCATTAATTGCATCAATCAAGGTAAGAATTAAATTCTTACGATCACGAGTTGAACTAGCGCCACTACCATCAGCTAATGGAAAACGCAATGGAGCATTGATTTTCTCGTGCAAATCAATGGCACGCCAAATTCTCTTTGACCACATTACATCTGCCTCTCTTAAAGGTGGATAAGGAACTACCTTCCTGTCCATCGCACTTTCTCTACGATAGATATGCTCTCTGTCTTCAATGCCTCCTGTTAGGATACTTTGCTGTGCGGCCACCCATTGGGCAGTTACAGTAAACAGGGCTACTAATAAGATGAACTTTTTCATTGTGCTTGATTTTTATTGTTGATACAATGTTGGATGGTTCAGGTTGGTTGATTATTAATTAACTGTAAGTATGATTGATTCCAATGATTTGGTTTGGCCAGCTACAGCGCCAACGATATTATCGATAAGCACTTTATCACCTGGTTTACAAGCTTGCATTGCTGCTTTCATGTTTGACGTAAATGCGCTACTGTTAGCCGGCTCATCAACAAGATTTGCTCGGGATCCGCCTTTGAAAACAACAGTCATTTTAAATGAAGTTACTTTAGCAGGAATGTTAAATAAGAAATCACCCATATCGGCAGAAACACCACCCATTGAATTTAATGTAGTTTTAGAAATCTTACCACTTTTTGCTCCATAAACACGAGCAATTGGAGCAGGCACACTCTTAATTCTGAAACGGAATGAGCCCATTTGCATTGACTTCTCACCCATTTTAGCACTTACATTAATTGTAGACTCACGACCAGCACTAACGCGTGCTATATAACGCCCTTTTCCACCTGCTGCTGACAAACTAACACCACTAGCATTATAAGAAACATTCTCAGCTGGTACGCCAGGCACAGAAATAGTAACCGGGTTGTCAATTCCAATATAGAATACATTTAATGAATCCGCAGAAACAGATGCACTTGGAGCAGAAGCCATATAAGAAGACTCAAATGGATA
>CALQOD010000078.1 GCA_943332105.1 Chitinophaga pinensis
ATTTTTGGTTTAAATCATTTAATACATTAACGACATCTGCATAATTTATCGGTAAATGATTAGTAGCTATATCCCAAATTATTTCATAATCAATTCCGAAATATTCGTGGCTTATTCTGTTTCGTAAACGATACATTTCATCCCAAGGTATTGACGGATACTTTTCCTTTAATTCAGCAGGTAAATTTTTTGTAGCCTCACCAATAATTTCAAAATTTCTGATTACTGCATCCACCGTTTTATAATCCCACTTAAATTTTTGAAAATCAAGTTCTGCAATATATTCTCTTACTCTTTCCATAGAAAGAATAATGTCTGAAATATACAGAGCAGGATCTCGTTCGTTTGGTTTCAAATGTATTTTACTTGCTTAAGGATAGACTCTTTGATATAATCTTTTAATGCATTTCGTGTTACTAAATCTACACGAAGTCCCAGCATTTGCTCAAGGTATCTTTCTAAAGTAAAAAACTCCCATCCTATTGGCTGAGAAAACTCAACTAATAAATCAAGATCACTATGTTCAGTTTGTTGTCCATTTGAATAAGAACCAAAATAACCTATAGCACTTACATGGAAACGATTTTCAAGCTCGGGCTTTAGTGATTGTAATTTACTTTCTATTTCTGAATTAGATAACATAATTTAAAGTTACACTTATTTTAAGAGATATGCTATTACAAAGATAAATAAGTTAGTTAAAATTTAAAAACCAACTAGAATGTAGCGTTAATGCCATTGTTAAGTACACACTCGAAAGCGAACCTTTAGCTCAGCCTAAATCGAGTACGGTGGTGATGCCGGTGAATGAGGAGAAGGTGGATGAGAGTAATGAGGAGAGTGAAAAAAAATAGGGAGTTACTTTTTTAGACCTAATTTATATTTCTTTACAAATAGTTGAAAACGTGCTTGCAAATAGTATTGAGCCCTTCGTGAGCCCTTTGAGTCTATAATTTATACACCACATATCCTACATTTACTAAAGTTGCTTAAAATTTTACTGGAGCAATTGAGTCATTTATTGGGCAGTCAATGTGCAATGTTGATGCAACTATGGTGCAATTGACGCAATTATGACGCAAATCTATTTAACTTTAAAATACTAGCATTTGTCCGTTTAGTTTATCCGACATTAACTAAAGTTGCTTAAATTTTTCTATTACAAATGATTCATTTATTGTGCAGTCAATGTGCAATTTGTGCAATTAATGTGCAATTGACTTTAGCTGATAAAATGCCCCAGCTCCCTTAACATCGCTTCCGACAAGAATATTCTTATGAACCAAATCTCCAAGGTCGTTACTTGCGGTATTTCTCGAACAGTCGTTTAATTCCTGATATTCCTTATTAGCAATTTTCCCTTTCTCCTTGACAAAATTTACCGCTTTTAATTGTCGGTCGTTCAGTCCAAGTTTTGTTAATTGTTCTTCCGTTAAATTGTCTTTAAAGAGAGTTACTAAAATGCCACCTTGAAATTCTTTAATTTCTGGTTCGGGTAATTCAGCTTGCTTGCAAGCATCATAAATTTTCAATGTTCCTCGTCCCCACGAATCAATAAAGCCTCCTTTAAAACAAACATCTGCAATTAATACATTTCTTGGTCGTGAGGTATGAAATCCTTTTAAGGCTTCAAGTGTCAACCCTTCGGGAAGTGTTCCTTCATTCCAAAAATTAATTTTATTATCATAAACTCTTATTTGAGTTGGTGACCCCATATAATTACGATGAACAATGGCATTCAAAATAATTTCACGCAGGGCGGCAGTTGGATATTCACTCTTTTCAAGCCTGTGCATTCCTTCAAACTCAATTGGCCTTGTAAGAAATTTATGGTTAAGCTGATTTAAAACTGCTTGAAGCAATAAGATTAAATTTCCTTCTTCGGTTTCTTGAAATTTTAAGTCAGCATCATCTTTTCCGAAGCGACCAATCTTCACAAATGTTGATGCGGAGCACTAAAACGACAATTTTGCTAAACCCGTGTTATGGAGCGTTTTTTTTCTTTCTGTATATCCGTCTTACTTCTCCAAACCACGCAACTGTTAAGAGTGGAAAACTACAAATGATATTTTATTAAAAGTGTTTGCTGTCGCAAAGTCAAGATGAATGAAATGTTGTATAGCCCTTGTCATTCCACAGCCGTAGCACTTTGTGTCTAAGTGTAACACCGATAAACAAACTGATTGTCCGCTGTCAAAAAAGTCAGCGGGCTTTTTATTAAAGCCATTGGTGCTAATAATAACCCGCTGAAATAAACCTTTAAAAAAGTTTTCTGATATTCGATAGTGTTTAACAACTATTTGGACTTTGAAACAATAATTATTGCATGTATAATTCCGGGAATACCACATAAAAGTGTCCAAAGAAGATTGTATATTACTTTCTTAATGTCCCAATCGGTTGCTAATCCTACTGCAAGCCAAGGCATTAAAAAGCATAAAACATACAACAGTACTTTGGGAACATCCCCTCCACTTTTATTATTTGCTTTTTTATTTTTCTTGCTGTCCGATTTGACAACTGTTTTGATTTCAGAAGTCGAATTTGTCTTAGCAGTAACTGTATTTTCTTTTTTACTAAACGAAACTGTCTTGCGAGATGGAATAATAACAGAGTTGTCAACGGATGCAGTAAGACTGTTGTCATTTACTGAAGCTGCGTTGTCAATCTTTTTGTTTTCATTTTCCGATTGCTCAACTGTCCCGATTTGATTTTGTTCCGCGAGTTTTCCATCGTTGCTGACTAATTCCTGTCTGTCGAGATTATGTGTTGATTTTTTCCACTCAATGTGGTAGCCAGACATATAAACCCGTTTTTCCATTGTGCAAGAAGACAGGACAAGCATTGTTGCCAGCCCGATGAACGAAAGTTGTTTAATTGATTTCATTTTGATTTTTGTTTTAAATTATTTGATTAAAAATTTGTCTCCCGATTTTTTATGACTGTCGGAAAAATCAGTACATAATTGTCAGCCGTTGAATGACTATCAAGAACTGTCAACGAAAAATTTCGGTGGCTCTCGTGTCTTTCCGTAATCACTATTTCGTCTTTTAAAATGTACCATAACTACCTTCATACACGCTATATCGTTACGCATACAGACTCTAATTAGGTGCATAGGAGTGAGTTTTAAGAGTGTTTTTCTATACTAATACATCGTAATAATAGTCAAATATAATCTTTTCCCCTATTCCCTCCAACTGTTTTTTCCTACCCCCTAAAAAAATCTTCAAGGAAACTTTTTTTGTGTTTAAAGTTTCTGTAGTTTTGCGGCCGGAAGTGAGTAGGCTTCCGGTGAACTGTAATTTTAAAAAATTAACAAGGTGTCCAACGACTGTAGAATTCTGGAATGTGCGCAAAAGCTGTTTAGTCGCTTTGGCCTGAAAAGCGTCACCATGGATGATATCGCCAGAGAAATTGGCATGTCGAAAAAAACTATTTATCAGCATTATGCAGATAAAGACAAACTCGTGCACGCTTACTTCGATAAGGAAAAACAAGAGCAAATTTCCATGATGGAGGATATTTCGAAAAACTCTAAAAATGCTATCGAAGAAATCCTAAATGCCATGCAGTTCATGGGTAAAACATTTTCGCGTATTAACCCCAACCTTTTCTATGATATGCATAAGTATCATCATGATTCGTGGAATCAGTTTAAAGCGTTTAAGGAAGATTACCTGATGAAGTATGTCATCCGTAACCTCGATAAAGGGAAATCCGAAGGACTCTATCGCGCAGACATAAATAACAAAACGCTCGCACGCCTTCGCCTCGAGCAAGTAGAAATGGCCATGAACCCTGGCATCTTCCCACCTGAGCAGTTTCATCATGTGGAAGTGCAGATTCAGCTATTAGATCATTTCTTACATGGCATTGCCACACTTAAAGGACATAAGCTTATTAATAAATACCGCCAAATCGATGAAGAATAATCACATAAAACAATATACTATGAAAAAAATCCTGTTACTACTCGTAGCATTTGCAGGCATTACACAAGCGCATGCACAGGATGCTAACAGTTCATTCTCACTAAAGCAAGCCATTGAGTTTGCTATGAGCAATCAACCTAACGTAAAGAACGCTCAACTGGATGAAGTCATCGCGAAGAATAAAGTAAATGAAATTATAGGCATCGGAACTCCACAAATTAATGCAAGTGCAGATCTTAATAAATTCATCGATATTCCTACTTCGTTTGTACCTGCTGAATTCTTCGGAGGAAATGCGGGTGAATATTTCGGTGTTCAATTCGGTCAACCTTATACAGCAAGTGCAGGAATTACGGCAACGCAATTATTGTTTGATGGTTCGTACCTCGTAGGACTTCAAGCTACAAAAACGTACATGGATTTAAGTCGTAAAGCCACCATTCAAACAAAAACAGAAACTGCGGTGAACGTTAGCAAGGCTTACTACGGCGCATTGGTAGCAGATGCTCGTTTATTAATTATTGATGCTAACATCGAGCGGGTAACGAAATTATACAACGACACAAAAGTACTTAATGATAACGGACTCGTTGAGAAAATTGATGTAGATCGTTTAGAGCTTAGCTTAAACAACCTTAAGGTTGAAAAGGAAAAAGTAGAACGTTTCAAATTATTAAGCTATGCATTGTTGAAATTCCAAATGGGCTTTGCTAACAGTAAGGCATTAACCCTAACTGATAAATTAGATGAATCAATTTTAGTGGTTGCAGCTTTACCTGATTCAGTTGATTATAATAAGCGTCCAGAATACGGAGTAGTGAATATTCAACGTCAGTTACAAGCATTAGATCTTAAAAGAATGAAAGCAGGCTATTTACCAACCTTAGTTGCGTTCGGATCGGCAAGTACGAATGCATCTAGAAACGACTTTAATATTTTTAATACATCGTACAGATGGTATCCAACAGTAATTGCAGGATTAAAACTTAATGTGCCTATCTGGGATGGACTACAACGTCATTCGCAAATTGCACAGTCGAAATTAACACTTGAAAAAGTAGATAACGCAATTAATTTAATGAAAAACGGATTCGCCTTAGATTATGAAAATGCAAAAACATCCTACGAAAACAATTTATCTTCTTTAAAAATCGTGAAGAAAAATCAGGATTTAGCAAAAGAAATTTCTCGTGTATCAAAAATAAAATACGATAGCGGTGTTGGATCAAGCTTAGAATTAATTGATGCAGAAAGCTCCGTAAAAGAAGCAGACGCTAATTACTTCAATACACTCTACGAAACAATCATTTCAAAAATAGACTTAGACAAATCAACAGGAACAATAACATTTTAATTACAATGAAAAACATAATTTATATTGCCCTAATCACATTAATCGTAGCTTGTTCGAGCGATGAATTAACGACTAAAAAAGCTGAATTAGCAGAACTAAAAAAGCAAGAATCAGAAATTAAATCAAAAATTTCAACGCTTGAAAAAGATATCGCAAAGTTGAGCGGTAAAAAAGTAACGAATGCGCAGTTAGTAGGAATTACTAAAATCAGTAAGTCATCATTCTCGCATTACATTGATGTGCAAGCAAAAGTAGATGCTGATGAAAATGTAACAGTAAATAGTCAGTTGCCAGGCGCAGTTACCGTAATTAATGTAAAGCCAGGATCAACTGTTTCTAAAGGTCAGGTGCTAGCTGAAATTGATAATGAAACTTACATAAAAGGTTTAGATGAATTGAAATCAGCAAGAGAATTTGCGAATACAGTTTATTTAAAACAAAAGAATTTATGGGACCAGAAAATCGGAACTGAAATTCAATTTTTACAAGCGAAAAACACTTTAGAGTCGTTAGACAAAAAACTATCTACGTTGTATCAGCAAATTGAAATGACAAAAGTAAAATCGCCGATTGCTGGTGTTGTAGATGAAGTATTTTTAAAATTAGGTCAGATGGCGGCTCCAGGAATGCCTGGCATCCGCGTTGTGAATATGAATAAATTAAAAATCAAAGCTGACATTGCGGAGTCCTACATTTCAAAAGTTAAAACGGGTGATGAAGTAGATATCCTCTTCCCTGATATGAATCAGACTACCAAAGCAAAACTTACTTATGTAGGTAAAGTTATCGATGCTATGAATAGAACATTCAATGTAGAAATTAGTCTTCCAGGAAATTCATCCTTACATCCTAACATGGTGGCAGTGATTAAAATTGCCGACTATACTAATTCATCCACATTTGTATTACCAGCGAATGTTGTACAAATAACAGATGAAGGCACTTACGTATTCGTTAACGAAAATAATATTGCAAGAAAAAAGAATGTTTCCATTGGTAAAAACTACAAGGGAACTATTGAAATTTTAGAAGGATTAAACGATAACGATCCAATTATCACAACAGGATATCAGGATATTGTAGATGGACAATCGATCATGAATAATTAATTACTGGCTTAGAAAAATATGAAAGATATATTCAAAGAATTTAAGCCAAGCAGCTGGGCGATTAATAATAAAACCACCATTTATATTTTAACGGTTATTATTACGCTTGCTGGTATTGCGACTTACAATTCATTACCCAAAGAAAATTTTCCCGATATCACATTACCACAAATTTTCGTGAGTGTGATTTATCCAGGCACTTCTCCATCTGATATGGAGAACCTCGTTGCCAAACCAATTGAGAAACAAATAAAAGGTGTATCTGGTGTTAAGAAAGTAAAGAGTACATCAATGCAGGATTTTACGAGTGTATTAGTAGAATTTAATACGGATGTAAATATTGCTGAAGCAAAACAGAAAATAAAAGATGCGGTTGATAAAGCGCGTTCTGATTTGCCTAAAGACTTACCACAAGAGCCCGTAGTAACTGATATCAACTTCAGTGAAATTCCGATTTTATTCGTTAACATTTCAGGTGATATCGAATTAAACAAACTGAAAAAGTTTGCTGATAATATCAAAGATCGCATCGAGGGAATGAAAGAAATTTCTCGTGTAGAAATGGTAGGTGCTCTTGATCGTGAGATTCAAATTAACGTTGATATGTACAAAATGCAAGCTGTACAATTATCGATGAATGATATTGCCAATGCCGTTAAGTATGAAAACTTAACTATCTCTGGCGGTACATTAACTACAGATGGCGTTAGAAGAGTATTATCTGTTAAAGGAGAATTCAAAGACGTTGATCAAATTAAAAACATGGTTGTAGGTGCTACAGGTGGTGCTCATGTGTATTTGAAAGATGTGGCAGATGTAATAGATGCTTTCAAAGAAAAAGAAAGCTATGCACGTTTAGATGGCAAGAATGTAATCACATTGAATATTGTAAAACGTTCTGGCTATAACTTAATTGATGCTACTGATAAAATAAAAGATTTAGTAAGCTCCATGCAGGAGAACGAACTGCCACAAACTTTAAAAATAACTTTAACGGGAGATCAAAGTGATGCAACACGTACAACATTGCATGATTTGATTAATACGATTATCATTGGATTTATTCTGGTATTAATTATTCTCATGTTTTTTATGGGTACAACAAATGCATTCTTCGTTGCATTGAGTGTTCCAATTTCAATGTTTATAGCATTTTTAGTGATGCCTACATTAGGCTTCACCATGAACATGATTGTTCTTTTTGCATTTTTATTAGCCTTAGGAATTGTAGTAGATGATGCGATTGTAGTAATTGAAAACACACATCGTATTTTCGACAATGGCAAAGTGCCAATTAAGAAAGCAGCGAAGATGGCTGCTGGAGAAGTATTCTTACCCGTATTAAGCGGTACGTTAACTACGCTTGCACCTTTTATTCCGTTGGCCTTCTGGAAAGGAGTAATTGGTGAGTTTATGTTTTATCTGCCAATCACCTTAATTGTAACACTCACGGCATCATTGATAGTTGCTTATATCATGAATCCTGTTTTTGCGGTTAGCTTTATGAAGCCGCACAGCGATGAGCATGAAAAACCAAAAGTGACTAAGAAGATGCGCATGACCTATATTTTATTAGTCGTGGCAGGACTTATCTTCCATATAGCAGGATCGCATGCGATGGGTAATTTCTCCTTCTTAATTATCATCTTGAATTTGTTAAATCATTTTTATTTTCAAAAATGGATTGGTGCATTTCAAAATAATACATGGCCACGATTTAAGGAATGGTATGGAAGAAGATTAATCTGGGCATTGAGCCATATTAAAACAACAATGTTTGCTACGCTTGTGCTATTTATTTCATCATTCGTTGCGTTTAATATTCGTTCTCCTAAAATGGAGTTCTTCCCGAGTGCAGATCCGAATTTTATTTACACGTATATCAAACTTCCAGTAGGGACTGATCAGGCTTATACGGATTCAATTACTAAAATTGTAGAAGAAAGAATAAACAAAGCTATTGGAAAGGATAATAAAATTGTTACCTCTGTAATTGCCAATGTTGCTGTTGGAACAAATGACCCTAGTGAATTTGACCCTTCAGTACAAACTAACAAATCGAAGATTACGATTGCATTTAAAACGTTTTCTGAAAGGAACGGAGAGTCGTCGGCGTTATACCTCGATAAAATTCGCAATGTAGTAAAAGGAATGCCTGGTACTGAAATTACAGTCGACCAAGAGAAAGGCGGACCTCCAGTAGGAAAACCAATTAACATTGAAATCAGAGGCGATAAATTTGAAGACATTGTTAAGACAACAACTAAACTTCAAAATTATTTGGACTCTCTAAACATCGATGGTGTTGAGCAATTGAAAAGTGATTTCGAAGCGAGTAAGCCGGAAATCGTATTTAATATCGACAGAGAAAGAGCGAATCGCGAAGGTATCAGTACAGGACAGATAGGAATGGAAATTCGTAATGCCGTTTTCGGAAATGAAGTATCTAAATTTAGAGATGACAATGACGAATACCCAATTCAATTACGTTATAATTATACTCAAAGAGTTGATGTTGATGCATTGAATAATTTAAAAATCACGTATCGCGATATGAATAAAGGCGGACTGGTTCGTCAGGTGCCTTTATCCTCTTTCTGTAACATCTCCTACTCTACTACTTATGGAGGCATCAAACGTATTAATCAAAAGCGTGTGATTACACTTGGATCAAATGTATTGCGTGATTACAATGAGCAAGCCGTAATTAAAAATGTAGAAGATGTAGTAAAGAATTTTGAAAAGCCTGATGGTGTTGAAGTCGTGATGACTGGTCAGCAGGAAGAACAAATGGAGACCATGGTTTTCTTAATGACTGCATTGATGGCTTCTTTCGGATTAATCTTCTTGATTCTTGTTACACAATTTAATTCATTGAGCAAATCGTTGATCATTATTGTAGAAGTATTATTCAGTTTGATTGGTGTATTCTTCGGGTACGCAATCACAGGAATGACCATCAGTACGATCATGATGGGAATTGGAATTGTTGCCTTAGCCGGTATTGTAGTTCGTAATGGAATCTTACTGGTTGAATTTACAGAGCTATTGCGCGAGCAAGGTGTGCCAACCTACGAAGCAATTATTGAAGCAGGTAAAACACGTATGACGCCTGTATTGCTTACAGCAAGTGCGACCATCTCTGGATTGATTCCGTTAGCGGTTGGATTAAACATCGACTTTGCAACATTGCTTGCATCGGGTAATCCACATATCTTTTTCGGTGGTGATAGCGTTGCATTTTGGGGACCATTATCATGGACAATGATTTTCGGATTAAGCTTCGCAACAGTACTAACGTTGGTACTTGTGCCAGTAATGTATTTGATGATGGAAAAGTTAAAAGCGAGATTAAAGCGAGTAACTGGTTAAACAATTATACTTAAAAGTAAAGGGAGCAATTTGATTTTGCTCCCTTTTTTTATTCCCTATTTTTCAATAATCATTTTAAAAACTTCTTTCTCTTTATTATCTCGAACTAGTGATACTAAATAAATTCCATCATGATATCCCATCATTTCTAAATCAACCTTATCGTTGAAAGTATCATTAGTAAATACAACTCTACCTAAAACGTCATGTATGAATACAGTACAATGTTCATTATTTTCTGGTATATATAAAACAGCTTTACCATTACTAGGATTAGGAACAATATAAGCAGTGTTACCTAATTCATTTTCTCTACAAGTAACTGTAATTGACTGATATTTTATTGTCTGACTACCGCATTGATTATATGCTGTAACACGAATACTTCCCGATGCTGTACCCCAATTAATAGTTGCTGTTGATGTACCTTGTCCTGAAATAAGACTACAGCCTGTAGGCACACCCCAAGCATAGTTTACGCCTGGTTCAGCAGCTACGCTATAAATTAAATTCGTTTGATTCGCGCATACAGTAATAGGTCCATTAATTTTTACAGGTTTTAATGGCAGTGTAGTTAGACCTGAAATACACTTAGACAAACTACTTCCACAAGCATTATTTGCAGTTACACATACAGTGGCTGACGCTATATTGGATGTAGGCCATGTTATTTGAACTGTCCGTGTACCTTGTCCAGATGTAATAGATCCACCATTTGTTACTGTCCATGTATATGAAGTTGCTCCAGTTACAGATGTAATGCTATAAGTTGAAGTGCTACCACATAGATTTGTAACAGGTCCTGTAATTGTACCTGGTGTTGATGGAACACTATTAATTGCAGATGATTTAGTATTTGAAGAAACACAAGCATTATTAGCACTAACGCTCAATGATCCTGAAGTAAAACTTGCACCAAATTGAATTTTTATACTTGTTGTTCCTTGTCCGCTAAAAATAATGGAATTTGCTGGAGCAACCCAAGTATAATTTGTTGCATTGGTTACGGATGCAATTGAATATGTTTTTAAAGTACCAGCACATACTCCGTTCTTTGTACCCGTTATTGATCCTACAGTTCCAATTGTGCTATTGCTTTGCAAGGATACATTAATTGAAACAGGAACGGAAGACTGACAAGAATTGCTTGCAACTACACTAACAGTCCCACTGGTAAACAAACTTGTAAATCTAATAACCACTGTGTTTGTTCCTTGTCCAGAAATGACACTCGCATTAGCAGGAACAGTCCATGCATAATAAGTTGCATCACTTACTAACGGCAATGAATAGGTGTAATCACTTGCAGTGCATATTGCATTATTGCCACTTATTGTACCTACAGAACCTAATGCTCCATTATTCGAATTAATTACATATGAACTTGTATTTGAAAATCCATTACAACCAGTAACTGTTAAAGTATAATTACTGGCTGCAAGGCTTGGTCTATCTTGACTGGTTGAACCATCACTCCACTGATAAGTGTAAGGCTCAACACCGTTTGAAACTGTAACGTAAATCCCGCCATTCGCAACACCTGCACATGATGCATTTTGCAATGAATCTAACGCAATAACAGGATTATTGGTTGGCATTGTGACAGTAAATGTTTTATTTGAAGATAAACCGTTACAACCTGTTACGGTTACAGTATAATTACCTGCAACTAACGATTGTCTATCCTCTATTGTAGCACCATCACTCCATTGGTATGTATAAGGATTTAATCCTCCGTTAATAGTAACAACTATTTTTCCATTAGCCTGTAGTCCTGCACATGTTGTATTAACAACTGAATCCGTTACGATTAATGGATTATTAACTGAATATCCAACAGTGAATGTTTTATTAGAAGAGACTCCGTTGCAACCAGTAACAGTTACTGTATAATTTCCTAATGTCAGATTAGTTCTATCTTCAATTGTAGATCCGTCATTCCACAAATATGAATATGGCGACACTCCATTACTTACGCTTATATAAATTTTACCATTAGAAGACCCTGTTGCACAAGTTAAGTTAATTAATGAATCTGTTGTGATTACTGGAACATTAGAAACTAAATTAAGTGTGAAGGTCCTTGTTGCGGTTGCACCATTACATCCCGTGACTGTCACAGTATAATTTCCCGGAGGCAAATTAGTTCTGTCCTCTGTTGTCGAACCATCACTCCATAGATAAGTATAGGGTGCAATACCACTAGAAACACTGATTGCAATTTGACCAGTTGCAGTTCCGATACAATTAATATTCTGCGTTGTATCAGTTGTTATTACTGGATTGCCAGCAACTAAACCAATTACAAATGATTTAGTAGCGCCATTTCCATCAGCACCAGTAACTGTTACAGTATATGTTCCTGCTGATATGTTTATTCTATCTTCAGTGGTTGCACCATCATTCCATAAATAAGTATAAGGTGCAACACTACCGGTAACAGTTATATATATATTACCTGTTGCATTTCCAGCACAATTAACGTTTGAAGTAGAATCGGTAGTGATTATTGGATTTGAAAAACTTGACCCCAATGGATTTGCTGCAGTTGCAATTGTCCAAGGTGTAAAATCCCCAACAGGCCCCGCTGGTGTTGCATAAGGCAGTGTAAATGCTGGTACTGTTGGCCAATCCCAAGACGTAACCCTAACACTATCTGAAGTTGTTGCCGCAACCTGTGAATAGGTTTGAGTATAAGAAGCTGTAGTTTGAGGTGTAGTATAAGTAGGACCTCCGGACAATGGAGTCATAGTAGCTGCAC
>CALQOD010000079.1 GCA_943332105.1 Chitinophaga pinensis
GCTGTTTCAGAAGCCATAAAAAATATTTTACTGCCTGTTATTCGTGAGAAAGAAAAAATAAAAGTGGTGTATGATGGTATTGGTTTAAGTCGTTATGATGTAACGGTAAATAAACAGGAATTTAAAACGCAATGTAATCTTCCATCTGATAAACCACTAATCGGAAATTTATCTGCCCTCGCCGATCATAAAGATTATCCAACATTTATTCGAACTGCAAATGAATTGTTGAAGCGTCATAGTAACATTCATTTTGTAGTAGCTGGTGATGGTCCGCTTCGCGAAGAAATAATCAATAGCGTTAAGGCGATGAGGTTAGAACAACATATTACCTTTTTAGGATTCCGAAAAGACGTCCCTCAAATTTTAAAAATGCTGGATGTATTTCTGATGACATCTAAAACAGAAGGTCTAGGTTCAGTACTACTCGAAGCATTTGCCTGCGGAATACCTGTTGTATCAACCAATGCAGGAGGAATACCAGAGATTGTGAAGCATCATCAAACAGGACTCATAGCTTCTGTTGGCGATGAGCAGGAGCTGGCGAATCAGGTAGACCAACTATTATCGAATGCTCAACTAAGAAACAGTCTCGTAAATAATGCAACTCAGTTTGTAAAACACTTTTCAATAAAAGCAACTGCCTTACAAACAAAAGCAGTTTATCAATCGTTGTTAGAAAAATGATGACGGTCGCGCTGAAGCAAAAACTAGAAGTTTTACCGAACGATCCTGGCGTGTATCAATACTACAATGCCGAGGGGAATTTACTTTATATCGGAAAAGCGAAAAGTTTACGTAAGCGTGTAAGCAGTTATTTTAATAAAGTACATGATAACCATAAAACGAATGTGTTGGTAAAGCAAATTGCCGATATCAAATACATTGTGGTCGAAACAGAATACGATGCGTTGTTATTAGAGAACAATCTGATAAAAAAGCATCAACCGAAATATAACATCTTGCTTAAAGATGATAAGACGTATCCGTGGATTGCAATTCGTCATGAAGATTTTCCGAGAGTGATGGTAACGCGCAAGCCGGTGAAGGATGGCTCTGTTTATTTTGGTCCGTATGCATCGGGTACTATGATGTACACGCTTTTAGATTTGATTAAAGAGTTGTTTAAACTTCGTACTTGTAATCTGGTGCTAAGTCAGACGAATATTGAAAAGCACAAATTCCGTTTATGCCTCGAACATCATATTGGAAATTGTAAAGGTCCTTGTGAAGGATTACAAACCAAGGAAGATTACGAGGAAAGCATTACGGCTATCAAAAGCATTCTCAAAGGAAACATTAACGCTGTGATTGATCACTTAGAACAGCAGATGTTAAAGCATGCGACAAAATATGAATTTGAGCAAGCGCAGAGTTATAAAGAAAAGATTGACGCACTTGAGAAATACAAAGGTAAGAGCGTAGTGGTGAGTCCGACGATACACCACGTAGATGTATTTTCTATTATCGATGATGAGCAATCTGCCTTTATAAATTACTTGCGTATAATTAGTGGTGCTATTGTGCAATCGCATACAGTAGAGTTACGCAGAAAGCTGGATGAAAGCAAAGAAGAATTATTGTTATTAGCGATTGCGGAAATGCGTGAACGTTACCAAAGTGAATCGAAGGAATTAATTTTACCGATTGACATTGAAATTGATATTCCGGGTGTGTTGGTAACAGTGCCTAAGATTGGCGATAAAAAACATTTACTCGATTTATCAGAGAAGAACGCGCGTTACTTCCGTAAGGACAGATTAGAGCAAGCGGATAAATTAAATCCGGAGCATCGCATTGAACGCTTGATGGAAACGATGAAGAAAGACCTACGATTACCGGCGAAGCCTTATCATATCGAGTGTTTTGATAACTCGAACTTTCAGGGAGATTATGCGGTATCGGCTATGAGCGTTTTCAAAAATGGTCGTCCTGCAAAAAGCGACTACCGACATTTCAATATTAAAACGGTGGTGGGTCCTGATGATTTTGCCTCGATGGAGGAAGTCATTTACAGACGTTATAAGCGACTTTTAGAAGAAGAGAAAGAATTACCACAGCTGATTGTGATTGATGGTGGTAAAGGACAGTTAGGTGCCGCATTAAACAGTTTAGAGAAATTAGATTTACGCGGCAAGATTAGCATTATAGGAATAGCGAAGAAGTTGGAAGAGATTTACTATCCCGGTGATCCCTTACCGTTATACCTGGACAAGAAGGGCGAGACCTTACGCATCATTCAGCAGCTGCGCGACGAGGTACATCGCTTTGGAATTACGCATCACCGTAACAAGCGCAGCAAAGGGGTTATTAAAACGGAGTTATCCGAAATTAAAGGCATCGGCGACAAGATAGCGGAGAAGCTATTGATAGAATTCAAATCTGTAAAGCGTATCAAAGAAGCCACTCCCGAAGAGCTCACCGCCCTCATTGGCAAAGCCAAATCTGATTTGGTGATAGAGTGGTTTAAGAGGGAGGGGTGAGGTGGAAAAAACATTAAAAATAAATACAATGAAACAGAAGTTTTATCATGATGAAAGAGATCAAATAATGAATGATTGATTTACTAAAGGGGTAAAATCATACAAAGAAAATAATGATTTTGAGGCTTTCATTTATTTATGGATATCATTAGTTGTTGCTTGCAAAATACATTATGGTAACAATTTTCCACATGAAAAATTTATACAAAAGGATATGGAAGATAGAAAAATTATATCCAAATGGGCAGAATGGAATGCGAAATCAATAGTAGAAATAATAAATTCAAATCTTGATACATTAAAACCATTAACTAATAGAAAAGGTAGTTATTATAAAAATCCAATAATTGATGCAAGTAAGGAACTATCAAAAAAATTTCAAAACATACAAGATTTTTTAAATGAAACATCTAATTACTCTAATGAAAAGCAAATAGCAACAGACTTTGTTGAATTAATAAATAAAGTCAGAAATAATCTTTTCCATGGTAGTAAATCGTATGACAAAGAAAGTGATCGAACGCTATTAGCTGCGATTCTACCACTATTACTTCAATTAACACAATATGCAGTTGAAACGACGCATTAATCAAAAATCTTTCGGTTAACTAAAAACCAAATAATTTTTTAACCAAACAAATCCGACAACTTACATGTAAATGGAAGTGCGTCAGTATCGTCGGAATATCCATTTAAAGATTTAATACCGTAATTGCCCATTAAAAAATCGGGTTCTTTTTCTTTTAAATTAAATACTAAATAAAAAGGTTGAGTAGGATTGGGATATTTTGGTAAGCCACCGGTAAATATTGGATCTGTAGCGGAAACAACAGTAGGTTTGTTTTTTTCGGTCTGGTCAATTTTATAAATAATTAAATCAGCATGATACCTATTGTGTAATATCAGATAATCGGCACCAATAAACTCTGGCTTTAAAAGCATCGAACCTTTTACATTACCAATTCTGCCATTATATTTCATTCTATTCTGAATCCAAGCCAAATGTTTATCTGATTTATAATACCCAATAATCACTGATGTTTCTTCAGGTAGAACATACTCTGGCATTGATTCGTTGATAGGTTTAGATAATCCATTTTTATGAATCTCATAAACCTTATTTGAGCTTCTCCTTTGTTGTGAGCCCATATTATTGAAATGATCAATAATCTTATAAATAAAATCTTTTAGTTCAGCCGTACCGTTATCTTCTTTCTTAGGTTTAATAGCAAAAGCCCCTAAACCAGGAATTATTTCATGAAATCCTTTAAATGGATCGTCTTTGCCTTCACCTGGATATAAAACATAAGCACCACCTGTTCTTCTGATAGCATCTTTATAAGCATGCATTTTAAGTAAGTCCTGATTTTTGAATGTGCCTTTTTTAATTTCTTCAACCTCTTCCTCAATTAATTCAATATTTTCTTCCTCGGACAACTCCTCACCTTCAGAAATTAGGTAATTAAAATTATTGACTTTGTATTTTGCATCAAAATGTATGTGAGTAATTAATTCTCTCTTCTCAGCTTCTTTTGCATCCTCAATTTCTTTAGGCCAAATTGATAAGGTGTAATCAGGGCGAAGCGTTGTTGTATAACTTCCTGCATTTGGAAAATTTTTGCCACCACCAAATGAACGATTATAGGAAAACTGAACATTCAAACTTCTCGTTGGAGATGTGTAAATACCCTTCATTGCTATTGCCGTTCCTTGTTTCAAATTAAGAGATAGTTGTCCTTTGTCGTATTGAATTAATTCTTCAATACTCTTTGGCTCGATTGCAAATACATCTTTAAATAAATCTAATAAAGTAAAAAACAACCAATACTCGTAAAGTGAAGCAATATCCTTTTTACCAGCTTCGTATACGTTATCACCGCCTTTCCAAATTAATTTAGCAGCTAAGTCAAATTTCAACCATGAATTTAAAACTTCTCTATAACCGCTTTTCCTTTGAAGGACCGGGCTATTTAGTTTTAATGAATTAGGTCTTGATATTTCTTTGAAAAAAGATTGATTTAAGAAGGTTGATATTTTAGTTGCTAGCAATCCTGATTCAAATTTTGCAGTTGAATATTTTTCAAATTTCAATTCACAATTTTCACAGAAAAAAAGAAATTCTTCTAATGCATGCTTTATAAAACGATTTTCAGCTGTATCAACAGATTCAGCTTTTCGGATGCTTTCAATTTTATTTGGAATTGATGTTAATCCATAGGTTTTATTTAAATAGTGGTCACTATTTATTTTAACACGATTGCTTTTGGTAACTAATTGTTTTATGTTTTTTTGACTTAACCTGCGTAATCTTCGAATATCTTTTTCCTCATACTCCTCCTCCCATTTAGTAGTGGGGTTAGAAACTATTTTTTGAATTGCTTCTTCAAACTCTTTCGAATCAATCAATGATTTCACAAATGAAAATCGTTGATAAAGCGTTTCTGGGTTCTTATTAAAATCGGTTTCAAAATGTTGGGTTATTGGCGAATCGATCTGCATGATCAAATCTGTGCATCTTTCAGTGATGCTCTCAAGCATATATCGATAGTCAGACCTATACTCACTCTTTACAGAACGAACCTCAATAGGTAATAAATAATTTGAGTTGTTTATTTCTAATGAATGTGTTCCAACAAAAATATTAGGCACTATACTCCCCTTGTGTTTGCCGAATTTTGAGTAAGTTACAATTGAATTTTTTTTACTATTCTCTTTAAAGTAAACATCTTTATCTGAAAATTGATATTCATAAGTACAACCTTCTCTGATTTGAATTTTTGCTTCACCATATTGTAAGGATTCTTCTTCAGAAATTTCAAAAAGTGTATTTTCTTCACCCTGAATTTCTAAAAACAATCCATCTTTAATATGCGAAAGCTCAATTTTAATCATTATGCTTCAGCGTAACTAGCAAATCCATTTTCAATTGCATTTTTATACATCCTACAAATTTTCTCAAATGATATTTTGTATTTGATGTTGTCGTCTATTGCAATCTGGTCTTCGCTTAAATTATTACTTGCAAATTTGTCTAAGTAATCTTCTTTAATCCGAGTTTTATCTTTCAAACAAAAGCCGCCTAGCACAGGAAGTACTTTTGTTAACTTATTTCTTGAACCATGTAATTTTGGCAGTAATTTTTGCATGATTGCAATATCTAAAAGATTGTCACCTTTCTCACCAAGAGCTTCAAGCATCCACATTAATCTTCCTATTTCGTTTGCAGTTCTATATCCAAATTCAGCTCCCGATTTTTTTAATTCAGAAAAGAATAGTTTTAAATCTTCTTCTGATGATTTCAGATTTTTATCTGTTTCTTGCAAAGCCATGTTCATAAAACTTTCTGACATATTTGCTCCTTGAGCTTTTAATAAGTCCATGTTTAGTTTTATATCGCTTTTGATAAAATCTGCTAAATCCTTATCATTTAATCTAAACTCAATTGTGTTTGCTCTATCTAAAACCTTAGGACTAAACATATAAGTAGTTTCATCAATATTTACTGTGCCTACAATGAATAAATTCTTAGGTAGTTTTATTGAAGAAGGGATAATTAATGAATCACTTTCAATTTTATGTAATGGAATTTTATCACCAGACTCCATGGTGCTTAAAAAATCAGCAAAATACCGTTCAACATGACTTAAATTCATTTCATCTAAAATCAAGAAATATGGTTTTGTTGGCTCTCCTGTGTTCTCAATATTTTCCTTTGCTCTAATCATTAAATCTAAAACGCCATTTTCTGGGCTTACATATTCTTGTTTATCTAATGCATTTGGATAACCTAAAAGAGGTTCACGGTTAGTCCAATCAGCACCTACAGGAACAATTACATATTGAGCTTCATCTTCTGTTATCCATTGTGCAAAAGCTTGTGCTAATTTTGTTTTACCAGAACCTGAGAGACCACTGCAAATCACAAAAGGCTTGGTGCACAAAGAGGCAACAAAACGTTGAATGAGTTGAGGAGAGAAGATTAGGCCAGCTTCTTTTGTTGCTTTCTTAAAAGATTCAATGTTGAATACAATTTGATTAATAGAGGTCTTGCTTAATAATTCTTTTAAGAATTTTAAATAGTTGTTTTTACCAAGAATTGCTCTTGGCATGTGATTAGATTTTTTTGCACTATATTCAAAAAATTCACCTTCTTTCTTTTCAAGATTAACTTGTATTGCTTCAATTAGGTTATTGATTTCACTTTTGAATGTTGTGAAAACTTTGGTTTTAAACTCATTTTCATAAATCTCTTCATAAATTATCAACTCTGATTTTAGCTTTTCTTTGTTTTCAGAAAATGAATCAGAAAAGTAATTATGCTTAACACCATCTAATTTAATAAACCAAGAAACAAATTCATCAAGCAAATTAATTGTTTGATTTGCACTTTCATTATTTTCATTATCAATATCATTTACAATTAATTGGTGATTATTTCTTTCTTCAAATAGATGATTTAAATGAGCATAGCTTCTATGATTACTGTTGATGTGTTCGCATAAAAAAACATCTTGATTACGCTTTCTAAGGATTAAAATATCCCCTTCAATAGGATTTATTTTTTGAAATAACTCATTAAGGAATACCCTATATTCATCTCTTGTTTCCCTTTTTTGAAATTTTACATCAAATTCTTCATTGCTAGGAATTAAAATTATCTTTTTTATCAAATGTTGCCCATTATCTAAATTGATTTTAAAAAAATCACGAATAGATTCAACATTGAATGTTGGAGTCCTCTCTAAATCTTGGTTTATAATTTTCTTTATGTATATCATATTTTTATATTTTAGTCCACTGTTCAGCCATGGCCTTTGCCATGCCAATAAATGTTTTACTTCTCATTGTTCTTCTCTCTTCATGTGACTTTGATTTAACAAAGGCATCCGAATACCATTTTGGTTGACTCTTACCACTTTTGAAATAAATCCTTTCTCCTTCTCCAACCATATTTGTAGGTTCTAATTTTGGTAAATTTTTCAACCATAAGCAAGTTGTCTTTCTTGCTTCATCGCCAAACATAAATGGTTGAACAACTTGGTCAGGCTTTCGAAATCTTGAGCTTATAATCCCAACAGGATTTTCAATAACTATCCTGTCAATTGGAGCATTGGCTAAAGCAATAAAAAACTCAACCGCTTCTTCCCTGTCTTTTGCTCTGTTTGGATATTTCGGATGGGGCCGTCTGTTCACAACAGGCAAATGTTTGTCAGCAGGATGATAATACCATTGAGCACCGCTTACAGCTAAATAGGTGCAAGGAGGATGTGCAATCATGATATCCCAATTGCTTTTTATTTTTACTTTTTTCCCATTTTGTAACTCTCCACCTTTATTTTCTATCACTTCAAATACATCTATATTAAAGTGCCATTCTGGATGACCTCCGCTACAAGGAAGTAAATCACAACTGTATGCGTTATGTCCTAATAACCTTAATTCCCTCGTTACTGCCTGACTTTCTTCACAGGCTACTAGTATATTCAACTTCTTCATTTAACCTTTAGTTTTTGTGAAATAGCACTAGCAATATTTTTAGCCATTTCAGGTGGTACAGCATTGCCAATCATTTTAAAAGCAAATCCTTGGCTTCCAATAAACTCAAAATCATCAGGAAATGATTGTAATAGTGCTGCCTCTTTTACTGTAATACTTCTTGCCTGATTAACATCCGGATGTATAAACATTAATCCGTCTTTGTATAAGTGTGCAACAACAGTAGGTGAGGGTTTATCCCATTCTAAATTTCTGTATTTTGCATGATTCGATTTTTTCCCCATTAAATCATTATAAAAGGAGATCTTATTTTGAGACGAGCTTTTGTTCATTTCATTTTTAAGCCATTTTCTAAAAATTTCTACATCTCTTTCGTTGTGAAATCTAGCATCATGAAATTTTACATTGTCTGCTTTAACCAATTCATGAGAAATATTTTTACCATTTACCTTTTTCTGTTTTTTTAAAGGCTTAAATTTTGGTAAATGGCCAATTGCATCCTGTACATTTTTAGGAGTAATTTTTTTCTTTAAACGGTCTAATTCATTATATAATTCTTCCAAAGAGATTTTAGTAGATTTTTTTACTCCAATTATGATAACCCTGTTTCTTTTTTGAGGAACCCCTAATTCAGAAGCTGTATAAACAGATTTTTTAAGTAACTCAGGTTTCCTAATTTCATAACCCACCTCATTAAATGCTTCGTAAATCCTTTCTGTAACAGGCTTACCACCTGGCGTAGCACTTAATAATCCTGGTACATTTTCAAAAACAAAAACTTCGGGCTTAAACTCATCAACTACTTTCACGAAACTTTCGAAAAGATAATTTCTGTAGTCATCTTTCATCGAATTTTTATCTTGAGCCCTTCCGGCAATTGAATACGCCTGACATGGGGGGCCTCCAATAATTAAATTCACTTTTTTTTTACCAATTAAACCCCTTAATCCTCTCTTCTCTATTAGCTCATGATTTGTTGTTGAGTATTTTACAGAAGTTTCATTTTTCCATTTACCCTTTATCAACTCGTCTGTTTTTTGAATATCAAAATGGATTACTCTTTTTAAAGCATCTTCTTCTGAATGGTTCCATTTTTCAACTAACCTATTTCTAAGTGTTGTTATCATTGGCATTTCCCATTCTACATGAGCTAAAGCTTCATATTTGCCCGATTGCAGAAAGCCTTCGCTTAAGCCACCACAACCAGCAAATAAGTCTATAAAAGTAAATACTTCTCTTTTCTTACTCATTTCTTTTTACTTGATTCAATTAGTTCAACAACATCTACATCTAAAATTTTTGCAATATCGTTCAACACCTCAAGTCGAGGTTGTTGACGATTTTGTACATAGCTATTTACCATGTTATAGCTTTTACCTAATTTTTCAGACAACCAAGTTTGTTTAATACCTTTTCTGTCCAGGACTTCTTTAATTTTATTCATTTATTAATTGGCCTTTAGTAGCACCTATAAAAAACTAGTAAATATATCTCATAAATCGAGATAAAAAAGCCGTTTTTATTAGAAATATGAAAAAGTTATTGATAATGATTTTGCAATTGTTCGGGCCTGGAAACAACGTTAGTCAAAGTTAAATTAGATTTACCACCTACCCCCTCACCAACTTCTCAAATTTTTCCTTCAGGGCTTTTTTTAGTTCGGGGCTACCCACCACTGTTACTTCGTCGGAGAAGCCTAAGACAAAACGGATAATGGGAGTAAGATTATATACTTTCGTTTTAAAGCAGTAGCTGTTTGTCTTGCCAGATTTTACTTTCTTGATGTATTTCTCGGTTGATGGATATTGCTCCTTCAGTAATACATAGGAACGCACGCTTAACAATATTTCTACCTCATATTGTTTCTTGTTGTAAGGAAAGCCAAAGACATCTGGCTGGTGAGCCACGTGTAATTTTTCAAACTGGAAATTTTTCGTTCCTAAAGTAACACCACTAATTCGCTCAATGTTGAAGTATTTATTCGTCTTCGTTTTTACCTCGTAGGCAATTACATTTTGGTAGTTATCTGTAAATGCAATAGGCTCTACCACACGATCGCTAATAGAGTTAGAATTTGTGCTGTGGTATTTCTTTAAGGTGGCTTGCTTCTTGTCTTTAATGGCTGTGTTTAACGCGTCTACAATTTTATTAAGGTGGACTTTCAACAGTAAATTCGTGTCGCTGTTTAAAGAGGATTGTATATAGAGCTTCTTTAAAATTCCATCTTTTAATTTTGTTTTTTTACCCGCTGTCAGCAACAATTTTTTTAACAGCATCACCTCTTCATCCGTGAAATTATTCTCGTAGCTGTCTTCGTTACCGCCTAATATTTTATAATGTCCAAAGGCATCTTTCTCCACGCTAAATCCTAGCTCCGCTAAGAGCGCAAAATAACGATACACCGTTCGTTCGGTGCTGCTTAATACATCCGACAAAAACCGAATCGATTTAGTCGGATTGGTTTTTAAAAGGGTAATCAAACGTAAAACACGAAGAATCTTATGCTGGTTATACATAGTTAAAAATCGGATTAGTTCTTTTGAAACTTCGATTGATACGTAATTCCATCATGAAGAATGCTCATCACATACAATCCTTTTACTAACGCAGAAACATCTTTGTTTAATATGCGCTTCTCCTGCGATGGAATAAAATATTTTTCATCAGCAACTAATTTCCCTGATATATCTTCAATACGCATTTGAATGTTTCCATTGATTGCATCGGGCAATTTTATAGAAATAACATCTTGCGCAGGATTAGGATAAATAGCTAATGAGTTGTATTCATCAACGCTTCCAATGCCCGCTGTTGTTCCTGTAACAAATGTATATTTTGCACTCCAAGGACCTAATACAGTTCCATCTAAACTACGCATGCGCCAGTAATAACGTGTATTCGCAATTAAACTGAACTGTTGAGAGGTGGTCGTTAATCCAGTAACGTTATGAATCAAATAAGTTCCACTGAAAGAGGTCGCGGTCGCAACTTGCAAAGTATATGATGCAGCACCATTAGCAACATTCCATAAGAAAGTAGGATTAGTTACAATATTAGTAGATGAATCAGGAGGGAATAACATTTCCGGTGCACCCGCTATCGTTGTAAAATCATATACCGGCGAATTCAAACTTTCATGTCCGCCATTGTTAGAGCGTACACGCCAGTAGTATTTAGTATAACCTAAAAATGTTGGCGACTGAATATAGGTCAATGCAGTTGTCTTCGAAAAATAAATAGAAGAGAATAACGAATCTGTACTAAACTCTGCCGTATAAAGAATTGCTTCCGGCACAGCTGTCCATTGATAAGGAGTAGTCGATAACACACCCGTTGTATGATTCGCAGGTAAAGTTTGCGTAGGTGCATTAGGGATTGTGTCGTTCACACCAAGGTACGTGACAAACATTTCAATTTTCTGTAAAGGAACATCATTCACATCACGCGGAGAAGCAACAATCGTATCCACTACTTCCATTCCTTCTGTAACTCTACCAAACACCGTGTATTGCCCATCTAAAAAAGTAGAATTCGCAACACATACATAGAACTGTGAACTAGCACTGTTAATATTTGTATCGCGTGCAGCACCAATAATACCTCGTAAATGACGCACGGCACTAAACTCTGCATTCACCGTTGGTTGATTCGGATTGCCATTTCCCCAAGTAGAGATAGGTCCATTAATCGAATTAGGATCTCCACCTTGAATAACAAATCCTGGAACCACACGATGAAAGGCTGTACTATCAAACGCAAGTGCATTCGCAAGACTATCAAAATTATTTACGTGGTTAGGCGCAACAAGCGGAAATAATTCAATATTGAATGTTCCAAGATAATTCCCTGCGCGCGTTGTTAAAATCTGATAACGGGGTTTATCAATTCCTTGTGCATTTACAATGGTTGATGCAAACAGAAATACGACAAGCAACAAGCATAGTCGTTGTAAGTTGGATAATTTATTTACCATATTTTTTCTCTGCGAGTTTTAGTGCGTTATAAACATTTACTATTCCTGCCGACTTACAAAGGTCGCTGTAAGAAATCATCGTATCCGGTGCGCCAGGTTTTTTAACTTGTTGCGTTGGCTTATAAACCGTTTTCATCAGAAGCTCTTTTAATTGTGGCGCTGTGATGTTTGGATAATAAGAAAGAATCAATGCAGCTACACCAGCAACAACAGGAGCTGCCATACTGGTTCCATTCTTCGGTGCGTATTCGTTATTTAAAATCGTTGAATTAATTTTTACTCCTGGCGCAAATAAGTCAACGTATTTTTTTCCATAGTTAGAAAACCCACCCGGATTTGCATCAGCACTAGAAGCACCTACATCAATCCAGTTGCTCCATGCATTGCCTTTTACCTTTTTATAAATCGGATTAGGAAAACGTTTTTCTTCATCTAAATCTAAAGATTCATTTCCTGCAGCATGCACCAATAAAACATTTTTAGAAATCGCATACTGAACAGCATCATCAATAAATTCTTTTTTATACGATAA
>CALQOD010000080.1 GCA_943332105.1 Chitinophaga pinensis
ATCAAAAAATTAAAATAAGGATTACAAAGTAGACATATTTAATTTGGATTATTAGATTGAGCGCCATAAAAAAGCGCTCTTCTGCTTTTTTGTGAGAAATTGTAACAAATTTTTAAGAATACGCTATAACACTCTACAATAACAATTACTATGAATCGATTAAAGTTTAATCTTATTGTAATTGCGCTACTGGCTTTTTATTATACCACATCCGCACAGGATGAATGCAGTTCAGCAACAACAATAACACCAGGCACATCGTGTAGCTATGCTACATTCGATTTGCCAGGAACTTTATCGCGTTCAGCAAATATTCCGAGCGCATGTAGTGGAAGCAGCATTGTGGACGATGCCTGGGCAAAATTTACTGCAACCAATACATCAACAATTGTACGTTATCAAAATACAAATCGTGATGCGGCCCTTTGGGTTTATAGCGGAACATGTGCTTCGTTAACCTACATAAGTTGTGCAAACAATATTGCAAATTCTGGTATTGAAGAAGTCACATTCACCACTATAGTAGGTACAACTTATTATATTCGAGTAGGCCGTATGAGTGGAAATGGAACTCAGAGTATGAGCGGTTCTCTATGTGTAATGTGTGGGGATCCACCGGCTAACGACGACCCATGTGGAGCAACGTTAGTTACAGCTAATTCTTCTTGCTCCTATGCATCCTATACTAATGTATTGGCAACATCAAGTTCAGGAGTAACTGCACCAAGTTGTGGAAATTATTTAGGTGGCGATGTTTGGTTTAAAACAGTAGTGCCTTCATCTGGAGCACTTACAATCAGTACAGATACTGGTGCTATAGCGGATGGAGCAATGGCAGTATATAGTGGATCTTGTAGTTCATTAACATTAATCAATTGCTTTGATGGTGGTGGAGGTTCAACAGGTTTGATGCCTACTGCTAGCCTTACTTGCTTAACCCCTGGCGATACTATACTAATTCGTATCTGGGAAAGTGGCAATAATGTATCTGGAACATTTAAAATCTGTGTAATAGATCCTGGTGGTACATCTGGTGTTCCAACAAATGATGAACCTTGTGATGCATTAGCAATTATTTTAGGCGTACCAACAACAGGAACAAATAGTTGTTCGGGAGGATCCAATGAACCTTCGGCACCATCTTGTTGGACAAATGGAACTGGGCAGCTAAATACGGTATGGTATACAGTTGTTGCACCAGCAAGTGGTAAGATTAGTATTCGAACAGGATTAGGAACTTTAATCAATACTCAAATACAAGCTTTCTCTGGGAGCTGTTCTAATTTAGTTTCAATTGGCTGTAGTGATGACGTAACCTTGTGCGGAAATACGCAACAATGGTCGCAGTTACTTTTAACAGGCTTAACAGCAGGTGCAACATATTATATTCGTGTGGATGGTTACAATGGTTTGATGGGCGATTTTACTGTAACAGCAATTGATGGAAATACAAATTGGCCGGCAGTACCAGGACAAGACTGTTCTTCTTCATTAACTGTTTGTAGTGCAAATATGTCTGTAGGTAATCCTGGATTTTTAGGAAGTGGAAATTTTTGTGATTACCCAGGCAATTCAAATGGATGTTCAACAGGATCTTGTATTAAAGTAGGAGAAAGAAATTCTGTTTGGTATTCGTTTTCGACAAATGCAACAGGGAATATCGAATTTACAATAACACCAAATTCTGCTGTAGATTACGACTGGGCTTTGTATGATGTTACCGGATTACCAGATGGATGTTCTTCCATTTCATCAAGTTTATTGTCTCCTGTTCGTTGTAGCTATTGGGGAGGTACAGGTCCAACAGGTTTATCATCAGCAGGAACAGAAACCTGCGATGGTACTTCGGGAACGTTAGATGGATGGTCAAATATTTTACCTGCTTCAGGTAACCGTCAGTATTTATTATTTGTGAGTAATTATAGTCTAACTACGTTTGTTGGTTATTCACTTAGTTTTGGAGCTAGTCCAATTAATTATAATCAGAGTAATACACTTACATGGTCAGGTTCTGCTGGTACCAATTGGAATAATTCAAATAATTGGGGTGGATGTAATATCCCAGATTGTAGTCGTGATGTATTAATTTATGGTGGCCCGTTTTCACAACCTATTATTCCCGATAATACAACAATCAGTGTTCGTAATTTAACCATTCAAGCTGGTGCCACTTTAACTTTTGGAGAAAACTGTACACTTAATATTTGTGGAAGTTATGTAAATAATGGATTATTGAATATGCCATCTACCTGTACCATTCAATTTCAAAATTCTGCAGATCAAACTATTGATGGTAATATGACTGGAAGTAATATGTTTGGAAATTTTATAGTTGCTAAAACAGGAGGAACTTTATCTTTTTTGCAAGATGCTGATATAAGTGGAAATCTGACAATCAATTCAGCCCTCTCCACTACCACTATGAATAGTAAAAAAATAAAATTGGCTGGAAATTTTTCTAATCTAAGTTCTACTTTAGTTATTCCAGTTAACTCAATACTTGAATTTAATGGAAGTAATAATCAAACTTATGATCAAGGAACAGTCGCTCTTAAACAACAAAATGTAATTACCAATAAGACAGGAGGTATTGTTACATTACAAACCGACTTAGTTGTTGATGAGATGGGCGCATTACATTTAACGAGTGGAATTATTGCTACAGGGTTAAATAAAGTGTATTTGCAAAATGAATATTCAACAGGCGTGTGCGGAGGAAATGCGAGCAGCTATATTGATGGTGAATTATTACGAGATGTAGATGCCTCATCCAATAGTTATACGTTTCCAATAGGTAAAACAGGTATTGGTTATGAGCTTGCTACCGTGGATATTACTAATGGTGCCAGTATAAACTCGTTGAGTGCCAGATTTAATTCATGGACAACTGTTCCAATGGGGCCATCATCGAATGATTGTGGAGGAGCGAACTATGGATTATTGCAGGTGTTTAACTCTGGTTATTGGACATTTAATTCAACACCTGCTAATGCAACTGGAAGTTATAGTATGACTATTGCATCAACAGGACAAACGAATGCGGGGGCCAATGCAGGGACAACAATTGTTAAATCAACGAATGGCGGTACTACGTGGGGGTTAGATGGAGTATGTGTTACAACAAGCAACGCAAGACTTGCTGCAAGATCTTTAATGAGCGGATTTGGAATATTTGCTATTGGACAGACTTCTGCTCCGTTACCAGTTGAGCTTTTATTATTTACTGGTACCCCATATGAAACTTTTAATTTACTTGAATGGATTACTGCTTCAGAAAAAGACAATGATTTTTTCACAATAGAAAAATCGTTTGATGGAATTTCCTTTGAAACTATTGGTACTATTAAAGGTGCAGGCAATAGTAATGTACAGCAAAATTATTCTATGGAGGATAATCACACAGCGAATGGAATTACATATTATCGTTTATCCCAAACAGATTACGATGGAACAGCGAGCAAGAGTTCTATTATTGCCATAAACCGTAAAAATACAACTTGTGTTGTTAGAGCTTATCCTAATCCTTCCATAGGACCTTGTGTATTGAAAATTGAAACCGTTCAAACCGGAAATTATACTATTTATATTAACGACTTGTATGGTAAGGAGGTTTTCAGGCAATCTATTTTTATTGATAAAGAAGTATATAGCTATAACTTTAATATCTCAAATTATAAATGCGGAGTTTATAATTGTATTCTCGAAAATGATGGAACGAAAGAACGGATAAATATTCGTTTTATCAGACAATAAAAAAGAAGAGCGGCCATTTAGCCGCTCATTTAATTTTCAATTACATTCCAAATCTCTTCTCTGCTTCATCCCAATTAACAACATTCCACCATGCGTTGATGTAGTCAGGACGACGGTTTTGATAATGTAAATAGTACGCATGCTCCCATACATCTAAACCAATAATAGGGAAGCCTTTTACATCAGCAACATCCATTAAAGGATTATCTTGATTTGGTGTACTACTGATTTCTAAATCGCCATTTGCATTTTTAATTAACCATGCCCAGCCAGAGCCGAAACGTGTTGTAGCTGCTGCGTTAAATTTCGTTTTGAAATCTTCGAAGTTGCCAAAAGTGTTATTGATAGCATCTGCTAAAGCTCCTTTCGGTTGTCCACCACCGTTAGGTGATAAAATTGACCAGAACATGGAGTGGTTGTAATGTCCACCACCATTGTTACGCACTGCCATTGGATATTTGCTGATGTTTTTGCAGATATCTTCGATACTTGCATTTTCTGCATCTGTTCCTGCAATTGCATTGTTAAGATTAGTTACATACGCTTGATGGTGTTTTCCATGGTGGATTTCCATTGTGCGTGCATCGATATGAGGCTCTAAAGCGTCTAAATTGTAATTAAGTGTTGGTAGTGTAAATGACATAATATGATTGTTTTAAAAATTATTTTCTTTTTTCAGTTAAACACTGCTTGAACATGGTTTCATATTCATGAGCAATTTTTTGCCAGTTATATTCCTGGTCAATTTTTACTTTATTGTTTTGTATAAAAGTAGTACGTTTTGACTCTACTTCAGTTTTTCCATCAATAATATTTGCCACATCCTGATCATTTTCAAAATAAAAAGCATTTTCTCCTAAAACATCACGGTTAAACAAGTTATTATGTGCCATTATAAAAGCACCGGAGGACATTGCTTCAAGTAAAGATGGATTCGTTCCTCCAACTGAGTGGCCATGGAAATAAAAACGAGAATGCCATCTTAAATTATCTAGCATATTTAAATTATAGAGACCGCCTAAAAAACGTATACCCATAGCGTTAGCATACTTTGTTTTTAGTAATTCTCCATAGTGGGTATTATGATTTCCGATTACAAGCATTGGCATATCGGATGAAGATAACAAGTAGCCATCAAGTATCGTTTCGATATTGTTCTCTTTTTCCAAACGCGCAATAAGCATATCGTATTTACCTTGCTGAAGTTGATATTCGTTCAGGTAAGATGCATCTGGTTTATCAAATAGATTAGCGCCATAAGCAATAAAAGTAGAATCCTTTTTGTAAGTTGATAAAAAGTAATTTCTGATTTCACGATTATCGCTTACTAAATAATCAGAATATTTAACTCCTAATTTCTCGAAGAAGATGGTTAATTTTTTTACAGTTGGACTCCACTTATCACGCTTCCATTCAAGTCCGTCCATATTAGTTATCCAAACCGATTTACGCTTTTTTACAAAGGGAAAGAAAATCGACGAAGTAGCATATCCAAGAAATAGCAAAATATCATATTTGCTTCTCGAGGCATGGCGCATGCTTAGGTAGTCGTAAATGAAAACACCAGCGGAGCCAATTTTTTCTTCTGGGTTATAAATCTTTTCAATTTTAACGCCTTGAAATTCTGGTTCGTTGTATTCGTGGTAATGCGGATTATAGACGGTTACTTGATGACCAGCTTTCACTAGCAGCACTGCCACCATTTCGGCAAATTGCTCAAAACCACCGTAATTGTTTGGAACTCCCCTCGATCCTATAATCGCAATTTTCATGTTGGCGAAAATAAAAGTTATTTTGATAAGAAGGCATCCCAGCCTTGCGCAGATAATGGGTGCACATTATTTTGCCTGTCTACCAAATGATAGCCTGCGTCTCTATGCGTGACATGTCCTATGATGCTAATTTCTGCACGGTCTTTAATTTTTTCATACTCACTCATCGGAATCGTGAATAGCAGTTCATAATCTTCGCCACCATTTAATGCAGCCATTGTTGCATCTAGTCCAAGCTCCACTCCTAATTCTCGCATTAAATGGTCGATTGGTAATTTCTCTTCATAAATCTGACAGCCTACTTCTGACTGATGACAGATATGTAATATTTCAGATGCTAGTCCATCAGAAATATCTATCATTGATGTTGGCTGTACATACCAGGTTTTAAAACGCTGAATAATATCTAAACGAGCTTCCGGTTTTAATTGTCTTTCGAGGATATAATCAAACCCTTGTAGTTCGGGTTGTGTATTTGGATTTTCAAGAAATACGGTCTTTTCACGATTAAGGAGTTGCAGACCCATATAAGCTCCACCGAGGTCTCCTGTAACACAAATCAAATCATTTTCTTTTGCCCCATTCCGATAAACTATTTCCTGAGCAGGGGCAATCCCAATGGCTGTAATACTTATTACCATTCCACTTTGTGATGAAGTGGTATCACCACCAACCAGATCGACGCCGTAGCGCTCGCAGGCCAATAAAACGCCTTCGTAAAATTCTTCAATTGCTTCTAATGAAAAACGGTTGGAGATACCAAGTCCGAGCGTAATTTGCTTAGGAATAGCATTCATTGCACATACATCACTGATATTCACCACTACAGCTTTATAACCCAAATGTTTTAATGGGCAATATGAAAGATCAAAGTGAACTCCTTCAAGAAGAAGATCAGTTGTAACTACCGTTTGGCCAAGGCCATTATCAATAACAGCTGCATCGTCGCCAATGCCTTTAATACTGCCAGATTGCGTAAGCTTTACTTGATTCTTGATATGTTCTATTAATCCGAACTCTCCTAAGCTCTGGAGTTCTGTTCTATTGTTTTTATTTTCAAACATGGGGCAAAGATAGTGAGAGAATCGGTCTGTGGAGCTATGTATATCTTGAGAATGAAAACATAAATATTTATGATTGTATAAAAACAGATTGTTTTTTAAGGACCAAAAAGCGCTTTCCAAACATTCATAAACCTTTATAAATACATCAACAATTTGTTAAGAATGAATTAATACATTATAAAAAAGTTAACTTCGTAGCGATAAAATTCACACTACTATGTCAATATTTGGATTCTTAAAGTACTTCATTCCTCAAGACCGTAAATTCTTCCCTTTATTTGATAAAGCGGCTTCGAATGTGCACGAAGGAGGTAAAGCAATTTATGCATTAGTTACAGCAGAAACGAGCGAAGAAAGAACGCATTATGTACGATTAATTGAAAAAATCGAGCACCAAGGCGATGAAATAACGCATGAAATTTTTAATGAATTAAGTAGGAACTTTATCACTCCTTATGATCGCGAGGACATACATCGATTAGTAACAGCGATTGATGATATTATCGATTTTATTCATGGCTCTTCCAAGAGAATGGAGCTGTATAAAATTGAAAAATTTGATAACGATGTTATTAAGTTGGCTGAATTAATTGAACAAACAACAAATGAACTACGCTGTGCGGTTTTAGAGTTGAAGAATATGGAAAAGATGCGTGATATTACTGCATCATTAGTTCGTATTAATAGTATAGAAAATCATGCAGATGATATTTTTGAACATGCAGTAGCTAATTTATTTGAGAAGGAAACAAACGCAGTTCAGATTATCAAGATGAAAGAGATATTACAATCATTGGAAACAGCTACCGATAAATGTGAAGATGCTGCGAATGTGATTGAGTCGATTATGATTAAAATGGCTTAAGGTAAATACTATGCTGACACTATTAGTTATTGTTATTATTCTTGCTATTTTATTTGATTTCATCAACGGTTTTCACGATGCAGCAAACTCCATTGCAACGGTTGTTAGTACGCAGGTATTAAGTCCGGTAGCCGCAGTATTTTGGGCGGCCTTTTTTAATGTACTTGCATTTTGGTTATTTAAATTACATGTTGCTGATACGGTATCAAAAACAGTTACCGGAGATATTACCTTATATGTTGTTCTTGCAGGATTAATCGCTGCTATTATCTGGAACTTACTTACTTGGTGGCTAGGAATTCCTTCGAGTTCTTCGCATACCTTAATTGGAGGATTTGGTGGAGCTGCTATTGCCCACGGTGGATGGAATTGTGTTGGTTGGTATAAGGCAGGAAAAGAAGGTGTTGCCTGGTATAATGGCGGAATGCCTTCTGGGGTATTGGTTGTAATTGCCTTTATTGTAATAGCTCCCATTGTTGGGATGTTGTTTTCTTATATAATATCGGTGATAACGATGAATATTTGTAAGAATGCGCGTCCATCGAAGGTAGATAAGGTGTTTCGTAAATTACAATTAGCATCTAGTGCTTTGTTTAGCTTAGGACATGGAGGTAATGATGCACAAAAAGTAATGGGGATCATATCAGCTGCATTGTTAATTTACATGAAGCATTTAGAATCAACTGGAATGGCTATTCCTGAATGGGCAAATGTGGTGAGAGAAATGGATCCTAAGACTGGTAAAATGTCGATCAAGGATATACCTACTTGGGTTGAGATTAGTTGTTATACTGCTATTGGCTTGGGTACGATGTTCGGAGGATGGAAGATTGTAAAAACAATGGGAAGCAAGATTACAAAACTGACACCGTTTGAAGGGTTTTCAGCAGAGACTGCAGGTGCAGTTACTTTATTTGCAACAAGTTCAATGGGTATTCCAGTTAGTACAACGCATACGATTACAGGTTCTATTATTGGTGTTGGAATGATGAAAAGGGTTTCAGCAGTAAGATGGGGAGTTACTATAAGTTTATTATGGGCGTGGATATTAACTATCCCGATTTCAGGATTGTTGGCTGCCTTAACCTATTACATTATTAAGTTGTTTATTTGATATCCTTGTTTTAAGTTTTTGAAACCCCTGAAGTTTTACGCTTCAGGGTTTTCTTTTTCAGGTAGTTCCGTTTTAGCAAGGTTGCAGAAATTTTAAAAATGGTGGGCGCGAGGTACATCTTTGCCTCACTAATTTTAAAAACAACTCACAACATGAAATCAAAAACGTATTATCAGCTTATTATGGATGCTAGCGGCAGCATGTCGGGCGTACAAATTCAAACTTTAAAAGCATTAAACTCACAGCAGGCAGAGATGAGCAATGAAAACAAATAAGTTAATTATCGTGTTGGTAAATTTTATAAACGCTAATCTTTAATCAATAATTGACAATGAAATAAAAAATAGTTAATTCGCAATCTGTATTAAATTTTATTCTCGTCCCGATTTCTTTTCTGTTAAAACATAACTGTTCACATTGCCTTTTCCTTTCAGCTCAATTATGCCGAGTTCATCAAACATATAATCATCAGATAACCTTATTTTAACTGCTTCCGTTACATGAATTTTATCTGGCATTCCTGCAGATTCCATTCGGCTGGCAGTATTTACCACATCACCCCAGAGATCATAGCTGTATTTTTGTTTTCCTACAATACCAGCAACTACAGTACCTGTATGCATCCCTATTCTTATTTTTATATCTACACCATTTTCTTGGTTATACTCATTTATACTTTTTAATGCATGAATTGCAAAATCAGCAACTTGCTGACAATGAGTTGGGCTTCTATCAGGCACACCGCCAACAACCATGTAACAGTCACCGATAGTTTTAATTTTTTCAAGTCTGAATGTTTGTGACAGTTCATCAAACCTTCCAAATATATCATTTAACATATTAACCAATTGCCTTGGCGGCAGTTGTTTTGACAAGGCGGTAAATCCAACAATATCAGCGAAGAGTACGGTTACCTCTGGAAAAGTTTCAGCAATATTTGATTCTCCTTTTTTCAACCGATCCGCAATCAAAACAGGAAGAATATTATTCAATAATTTCTCAGAATGATTCTTTTGCTCCTCCAACTTCTCGGCATAAGCGTTAGCATCAATTGTATTGTGCTCAGCTTTATTAATTGCACCGGCAAGCTTATCGGTCATCGTATTAATTGCTTTTGCCAAAACACCTAATTCGTCATTTGAATTATATGCCACCCTTGTTTCAAGATTTCCTGCAGTAATATCATTTACATTTTTCAATAAGTCTAACCCATGAATTACCAGTTTCTTGTAAATTAAAAAAGCGAAAAACAAAAACGAAATGAGAATCAAAATAGAATCGATAAGTAAATAATCCAATAGATGTTCTGATTCTTCATTAAGCAATGCCAGTTCGTTTTTTGTACGCTGATCTAGCAGCAATAAGAACTGACCAATGGGCTTCATAATTGCAGCTTTAGCATGATGGTATTCACTTCCATGCAACATAGCAATTGCCTTCAAATGATTTGCAGAAATAGCTGTCTCGTTGGTATTCTTCTCAAGATTATCCACAATCCCCATTGCCTCATTCTCCATGGACACAAGCTGATTTGATAAGCTTTTAGCATCTTTCAATAATCCAAATTCTTTCAAAGTAAAACCCGCATCTTCCATCTCCTGATCAAGTGAAACAGCATTTCCAATTTTACTGGGTGGAGGAACAAGACTATCTGCAAGTAAATGCCAATAAATGCGGTTATAATTTGTCGGCTTTGGCAATTTTCCATTTCTGATATCTAGTACATCCTGAAAATATGTTTTGTACTTTATGTCCTTAGTGACTACATACGTTCTTGCAAATCTTGTAAGCAATTCAGATGAACTTAATAAATCTTCTGCAAGCTCATAAGATTTGAACATCTTCTGTTGAGAGGCTTCAACTTCATTTTCTTTTTTATTTAAAAAAACAGCCGCAATAACTACAATAACTAAAAGTGGGATAATGATACAGATGAATAACTGCAATAATCTTTTTATTGTCATAATTTATATTTGTTTGTCGAAACAAATTTCGCAGTACCTTATTGGACAAGGATTTGAAAGGCGATACTTAATTGAACGACAAATATAAGTATAAATAGTAAATTTTTAATTGTTGATTTTTCACATTCAATTTATTATTTCGCAAAAAATTAGAACTTAATGTATAATAAGTGCATCCGAAAAACCAAACATATTTCAGTATAGCATTTAAAATCAATTTTGTTAGCTTACCTCCAACTTCAAAATAAAATTTATTGTAAACAAGAAAGTTTCTCCAATTGGAAAATTTCCAATCATATCTAATCGAAACAAATAACGTTTTACTAAGATTATTTCTAATAAATAATCCTATTGCTTAAACCGGGTTAAAGTTTAGCGATAGAATGCAGATGATATTTTTGAGCATGCAGTGGCTAACTTGTTTGAGAAGGAAACCAACGCAGTTCAGATTATCAAGATGAAAGAAATTTTACAATCATTAGAGACAGCTACAGACAAGTGTGAAGATGCTGCTTATTTGATGGCAGTGATTTAAGTTTTATAAAAATCCTGTAGTTCTAAAAACTTCAGGGTTTTCTTTTTCAAGTAGTTATGTTTTGGCAAGGTTGCAGAAATTTAAAAAAACGGGTCGGGGGTGTACATCTTTGCCTCACTAATTTTAAAAACAACCCACAACATGAAATCAAAAACGTATTATCAGCTGATCATGGATGCAAGTAGCAGCATGTCAGGCGTGCAAATTGAAACACTCAATGCTTTGAACTCACAGATTGAGTCGATTCGTAAAACAGCCACAAAAAATCCAGAGCAAAAAATTTATGTTTCGCTTACACTGTTTGATACAGGAGTAAAAGAAATCATAACCAACAGTGCTCCGAATTGTATTCAATTATTAACGCGTAGTCAGTACCAGCCAGGTGGGTGCACCGCATTGCTTGATGCAATAGGGTCACGCATTGCGAAATTGGAAGAAGTGGTAACACCAGAGGATGATGTGGTAATGGTTATTCTTACGGATGGCGAAGAGAACTCATCACAGTTTTATAACTATGCGCAAATAGCAAATAAAATTAAAACGCTTACTGATAAAGGCAACTGGTCCTTTTCTTTCTTAGGAGCAGATATCGACGCATGGAGTATTGCGCAGAATTTAAATATCCGACAAGAAGAAGTACGATCATTTTCAAAAGATCAAATGTGTTCCTCAATGGATGATGTAGCGAATACATTTGATAGTTACATGCTTAAAAAAACGATGGGTATTCGTTCTAATAAGTTGTTCGGAGGTGAAGAAGGAGATGTAAAAATATCATAAAGAGATTTAGACAAAAATTCGTTTCTCAAGTGTATTTCTAAATTACAATTCAATTATTAATTAATACTATTAAAAACCAATTTATGATAAATACAATTAATCCTCCAACACAAAATGCGATGATGTCATTGGCCTTATATCGCGAAGAAACCACCTGGAAATTTGATGATGACCGAAAGGGTATTATTGCAGAGCCCTTTGTATTGGGCATGTCAGAAATTATTAGTTCGTATTTGCCCGAAGAAAATGAAACATCCACCATCATTTTTAGTGGAAATCCGTTTCCGGGTTCTCATTGTTTAAAGTTAGAAAGAGAGGAATCGAACGGAGGATGGTATCATGTTAAAGAAACGGGAATGCGCGGATGGTTATGCCCTGTAACCAGAGTTTACATGGGCGGAATTCCTTCACAAATTTACTTTCATGTGTTCGGATAAATATTGAAAACGAATGGATTTTTTAATTTAGCATTGTGTAGTCTTGATGTTTTTATTCTCAAGCACTATAACCCCCGGCCTTCAATAAATATAAGGACAATGCTTCGGTGCAGCAGATTTATTTTCTGTTGCGCCGATTTTCGGAAGTGAAGGAA
>CALQOD010000081.1 GCA_943332105.1 Chitinophaga pinensis
CAATATCTACAGCCTGACTTTTAGTATAAGCATTACTGTTATATCCCGAAAAACAAAAAAATAAAAATGCAAAAAAATACTTGCAGAAACTTGTATAGGTCATAGCATGCAGAATCCTAACTCGAATTGGATAACGGTTAATTTTAATACTAGACGGGCATAACCCATCTTTACAAATTTAAAAAAATTAACCTAAGGAAATAACTGATTACAAAGAAAGTGTCAACAACAGACTAGGGATAACTCCGATCAATAATGAAATGAACGCACTAAGAATAATCAACGTCCATTGACCTCTATTCAAGGTATGTCCTAAACCATCCGTATTGTCCTGAAGGGAAACGAATATCACTCTGAAATAATAATAAACACCAACCAAAGATGATAAAATAGCCACTAAGGTAAGCCATTGGTAACCTGACTGAATTGCGCCTAAAAAGATGTAATATTTAGCAAAGAAACCAGCCATTGGGGGTATACCTGCCATTGAAAACACCAATGCACTTAAAAATACAATCACTCCTTTGTTATTTTTTGAAAGCCCTTTCAAAGAATCCACAGACTCATTACCCGCATCAGTCATAGCCTGCATTAAAGCAAAAATACCCATGCTTGCAACAGAATACGCAGCTGTATACATGAAAATCGCGTTAGCAGATATTTTATTCATTGCAACGATAGCCATCAACATATAGCCGGCATGTGCAATACTTGAATAGGCCATCATTCTTTTTAGGCTTTTTTGGTATACTGCCAAAATATTTCCTGCCAGCATAGTAATTGCAGCAATTACAGCCATAGCATGTGACCAAAAACCTGTTAAGTCGTGGAAACAAGTACTAAACAAACGATAAAAAGCGGCGAATGCAGCAGTTTTAACCACTGTAGCCATAAAAGCTGTAATAACAGTAGGTGCACCTTCATAAACATCGGGCGCCCAAAAATGAAACGGAGCGGCAGATACTTTAAATAACAGCCCTACCATTATTAGGACTACGCCTGCATATACAAACATTGGTGTATTACCAGCTGCTGCTGACATTTCTATTACGGAGGCTATTTTAGCCAAATTAAATGTAGCAGTTGCGCCATAAATCAAGGCTATTCCAAACAATAAAAATCCTGTAGCAAACGAACCCATTAAAAAGTATTTCATGCCAGCCTCATTGGACCGCAATTCAGATTTATTACTGGCAGCTAATACATATAAACTAATTGATAAAATTTCTAAGCCTACAAAAAACATTGACAAATCTGAAAACGCAGTCATTATAATTGCCCCTGTTAAAACGAACAAAATCAAGGCAGCATGTTCTGCCATGTTTGTTTCCGACGAAAAATAATTTTTGGAAATAATCATCCACAATAAAGTAACCACTATTAAAAGCGAAGAAAACGCAAGTGCATAGTTATTAAACAATACCATCTCATGATAATAAGACAAATTGCTATTCCATGCTGCAACTGCAAATCCTAATGCTGCAATTAATCCAGCGACAATAAGGGGTAATAATATTTTTTTAAATCGAAATGCATCGGCCATCATTGCCGCAACACCTAATAGAGATATTATGATGAGTGTATTCATAATCAATAAACGTCTTTTACTTGTGCCAATAAATCTTCTAATGCTGGTCCTGCTGTTTGAAGAATCGGTTTTGGATATAAACCACCAACAATAATTGCAAATGCAACTACTACTAAAACTATTTTTTCTGTTAGATGCAAACCGGTGAACTCAATGCTTCTTGCATGTGGCTCACCCAACATCACTTTCTGATACGAACGAAGCATATAAACCGCACCTAAAACAACCGTTAATCCAGCAAATGTTGCCATCCATGCATCATATTGATAAACTCCATTTAATAATAAAAACTCACCCACAAATCCATTGGTAAGCGGCAATGCAATAGATCCTAATAAAATAATTAAATATAGAATTGTAAATACGCGTGTATTATTTGCTAATCCACCTAACTCATCTAAATTTCTCGTTTTCATTCGGCGAAAAATAATGTCTGCAATAAAGAATATACCTACCACATTAACTCCATGAGCCAGCATTTGCACCATAGCACCTTGCATTCCTTGTATTGTTAATGATAAAATACCAGCAGCAATTAATCCAACGTGAGCAACTGAAGAGTATGCAATTAACCGTTTGAAATCTTTCTGCACTAAGGCCATGCATGATGCATAAACAACACCAATTATTGACAATATCATTGCCGTATTTCCCCACTGAGCTAAGCCTTCAGGTAAAAAAGGAATCATCCAACGAATCAAGCCGTACAATCCCATTTTCAACATAATACCCGATAACAACATTGTTCCCTGTGTTGGAGAATCTGTATAGGTATCTGCTTGCCAACTATGTAAAGGAAATATCGGGATTTTAATCGCGAAAGCAATGAAGAAGCACCAGAATAACCATGATTGATCAGCGCTTGACAATGCTGTTGAATATAGAATATTGATATCAAATGAATGAACACCTGGTGTTTGAAGGTAAATATATATTAATCCAATTAGCATTAACAATGAACCAGCTAACGTATAGATGAAAAACTTTAAAGTAATCCGAACGCGATCTTCGCCTCCCCAGAATAAACAGATAAAATAAATAGGTATTAGCGCTAACTCCCAGAAGATATAAAACAAGAATCCGTCTAGCGCAGCGAATACACCTATTAAGGCAAACTGCATGAATAATATCAATGAATAAAAGGCATTTGCATTTTTATAATCAATACGGAAAGAACTTAATATAATTAAAGGTATCAAGAAATTGGTTAATGCAACTAATAAAATACTTATACCGTCTAGTCCAAGTTTAAAACTAATTCCTAAATCCTTTACCCACCAATAATCTACAATAAACTGATACGACATATCAGATTTAAACAGGGTAAAGGCATAAATCATTACACCTAAGTTAATGAGTGAGGTACCCAATGCAAACACTTTCACCTTTGCTTTATCAAAAAGCAAACAAGCTAATGAAGCAACGAGCGGCACGAAGAGTAATAATAGTGTTATCATTCCGCTGTTTAAATTATCATTGTTAAAACTAAAATTGTAATTATCCCAATCACCATTGCAAAGATGTATGCACCGATGTTTCCATTTTGTAATTTCCTCAATTGCCCACTGATACCATTTAATGCAGTTCCTGTATTATTTACAGTTTTATCTATTAAACCCTGATCGATGTATTTATAAACGAATGCAGCTAACTTATCCAGTGGCTTTGTAATAATTGCAGCATATATTTCATCAACATAATATTTATTTGTTAGTAATTTCGCGAAGCTGTCTAACTCTTCACTGTCTTCTTCAGGCTTAACCTTCTTCGTTACATAATAGCTGTACGTTGCGTACATAATTATTGCTAACAATATAACTGAAACAGACATCAACAAAATTTCGAAAGTATGACTAGCTTCTTCATGTGAAGATTTAAAGATTACAGGAGATAAAAACTCATTTAAGAAGTGTGGAGCATGAAACAACTCTGGCATTCCAATAAATCCACCAACTGAAGATAATACCGCCAACACTATTAATGGCAATGTCATTGTTACAGGCGACTCATGCAAGTGATTTTTTTGATGTTCCGAACCTCTAAACTCACCATAGAATGTTAGCCAATACAAACGAAACATGTACACTGCCGTTAGTACAGATGTTATTGCCAGAATCACAAACATGATTGGTGAATACATCCAAACTTTCGCTAAAATTTCATCTTTTGAAAAGAATCCGGCGAATGGAGGCAATCCAACAATTGCTAATGTTCCAATTAAAAATGTTAAATGTGTTATTGGCAATACTTTTTTCAAAGCTCCCATACGACGAACATCTTGCTCGCCACTCATAGCATGAATAACGCTTCCTGCTCCTAAGAACAATAATGCTTTAAAGAATGCATGTGTGATGACATGAAAAAGCGCTGTTTGATAAGCACCTACTCCTAACGCAACGAACATATATCCTAACTGACTTACTGTAGAATAAGCCAATACTTTTTTAATGTCGTTTTGTTTTAATCCGATAGTTGCAGCAAAAAATGCAGTAGTAATACCAACGAAAGCCACAATAGAGGAAGCATCTGGACTTAATGCATATAAAACATTTGACCTAACGATCATGTATATACCCGCAGTTACCATCGTAGCCGCGTGAATCAACGCCGATACAGGAGTTGGACCCGCCATTGCATCTGGCAACCATGTATATAATGGAATCTGAGCGCTCTTACCCATTGCCCCAACAAATAACAATAAACAAATTGCAGTTACAGCAGCATTGTTTTGAGGAAGATTAGCTGCTGAAATAAACACTTCGTTAAAGTTTACACTTCCAAAGGTCATATAAATCAAAAATACGCCTAGCAATAATCCAAGATCGCCAATACGATTCATGATAAACGCTTTTTTAGCAGCATTACTATAATCAATATTCTTAAACCAGAATCCAATTAACAAATAAGAACAAAGTCCTACTCCCTCCCAACCAACAAACATTACAATGTAGTTAGATCCTAAAACTAATAACAACATGAAGAATATAAACAAATTCAAATACGAAAAGAATCGTGGATGATCTTGTTCATGACTCATGTATCCAATCGAGTACAAATGAATTAGTGTACCAACTCCCGTTACTACCATCAGCATGATTACTGAAAGGCGATCAATTAAGAATGAAAACGAAATCGAAAGATTTCCAGAAGAAATCCAATCATAAAGAACTACCCTTTCAGGAATAGAACCTTCCCTTGCAACTTCGCCAAAAATTATTGCTGAGATTATAAATGAAAATAAAACGGCAGCAGAAGCAATTCCGCCACTCATCGCAACATTGAGTCTTTTATTTAAAACTCCCACTATGATAAATCCTAGGAGTGGAAGTAAAGGTATTAGCCAGGCAAATTGAACCATAATTTTTAAGTTCGTGTATTTTATTTATTCGATTGTTATCCTTGGAGTTTATTTAATTCATCAACATCAACCGTTCTGATATTATTGTAAATCATTACAAGTATTGCTAAACCTACTGCAACTTCTGCAGCAGCTACAGCCATAATAAAAAACACCATCACTTGCCCTGATTCATCACCATGAAAGGTAGAGAAGGCAGTAAGTAACATATTAACAGCATTTAACATTAGCTCAATGCACATGAAGATTATTATAGCATTGCGACGGAACAAAACACCCATCACGCCGATAGCAAAAATAATTGCAGCCAATGCTACATAATAATTAAGCGGTATATATTGAAGTATTGAATTCATTTTATTCTACAGATTTTTTTCCTAATAAAACTGCTCCTACCATTGCAGCAAGCAATAAGATGGAGATTAATTCGAATGGCAATAGATATTGCCCATATAATGCTTTACCTAAGTTAGCAACTGTTCCAACATCAGTGCGTGTTGAATTTGCTGCTAATGATTCTGCTCCTTTTGTAACGCCCACCATTACTATTAATAAGCAACCAGCAGCAACGGTAGCAGCAACTTTTATTAAATTGGTTTTATGCGGCTCTAACTCTTTATTCATATTGATAAACATCAATGTGAATAAGAAGAGTACCATGATTGCACCTGCATAAACAATAATATGAACCGCAAATAAAAACTGCGCGTTAAGTAATAAATAATGCCCCCCAATAGTGAAAAAACAAAATATCAGATAGAGCACGCTGTGTACTGGCTTACGAGACAATACAACCATAAGTGCGCTAAACACCGACAATGAAGCAAGTACAAAGAATGGTAGTGATGGATTCAAGTTGAATATTTTTAAATTATTACTGATGACGATGTGCTGTTGTTCTTTGAGAAATATCGATTCGTGTGTTTGATTCTACTCCCTCTACTAATTTATCTTTTCCGAAAATAAAATTCGAACGAACCATATCAGATGGAACCATTCTGTCAGTTAAGAATATTGCTTCCTTCGGGCAAGCCTCTTCACAAAGTCCGCAGAAAATACAACGCAACATATTAATCTCATAAACGGCTGCATATTTTTCTTCGCGGTATAAATGTTCCTCTCCTTTTTTACGTTCTGCTGCTGTCATTGTAATTGCTTCAGCAGGACAAGCCACTGCGCATAATCCGCAGGCAGTACAATTTTCACGACCTTGTTCATCTCTCTTTAACACATGCCAACCTCTGTAAATAGGAGCCACAGGACGAGTTTGTTCAGGATATTTGATAGTTACTTTCTTTCGAAATAAATGTTTTATAGTAATAAGTAAACCACTAAGAATCGCTGGCAGATAAATTTTTTCTGCAAAGGTCATCTCTTTATTTACTACGATTTTTGATCGGTTTGTAAGTTGCATGATTGCTTTCTAAGCTGATTATTAAAAATGTAATTGTCCGTTTTTATAAAGCACATATACGCCTGTGCCCAGAATATTTAATATTCCCAAAGGTATCATTGTTCTCCATCCCAAATGCATTAATTGATCGTATCTAAATCTTGGGATCGTCCAACGTATCCACATAAAGAAGAAGATGAAGAAGAATATCTTTCCAAAGAAAATTAATGTTCCAACAATTGATAATATGTTTGGAGAAAATCCTAATTGATCGATAAAAGGGAAATTATAACCACCGAAATATAAAGAAGAAATAATGGCAGCACTAATAAACATATTGATGTATTCAGCAAATAAATAGAATCCTAATTTCATAGAACTATATTCTGTATGGTACCCCCCTACTAATTCTGTTTCACATTCTGGAAGATCAAATGGAGTACGATTACATTCTGCAAAAGCACAAATGATAAACAAAACAAATCCTAACGGTTGCGTAAATACGTTCCAGTGAAAACCATGTTGTTGCTCTACCATTTCACGAATACTTAATGTACCTGTTGTCATGATTAATGCAATAACAGCCATTCCCATTGCTAATTCGTAACTGATCATTTGTGATGATGCACGAATAGCACCCATTAAAGAGTATTTATTATTCGATGCCCATCCTCCAATCATAATTCCATAAACACCAATTGATACCACACCAAACACATATAAAATTCCAATATTAATATCTGTAATCTGCACAGGATAAAATGTACCGTTGATTTCTAATCCGTGTCCCCAAGGAATAACAACACCCGTCATACAAGATGTCATCATCATGATACAAGGGCCAAGAATAAATAATAAACGATCTGCATTGGAAGGGATAATTTCCTCTTTCATAAACATCTTTACTCCATCAGCCACAGGTTGTAATAATCCAAAAGGCCCCGCTCTATCAGGACCAACCCTATCTTGTAAAAATGCTGCTATTTTGCGCTCCGCGTAAGTTGAATATGCTGCAATACCCAATGATATCACAAACACTATTACTACAAGCACAAATTTTATTAATAAGAATTCCATATCTTTCTTTAATCGAGATAATTTATTATTTAATTGTTGTGAGCGCTCTCGTCAATTGCTTTTTGATTTGAAACATCAATCTTTAATTGCTTTTTTACTTCATAGTGATTTGCCGATATAACTGACTTACGATCTATATGACGAGGACCTTCAATTGTCCAATCTGATTTTTCTTTCTTTTCAAAACGACATTCGTTACAGATCCACTCTTCTACTTCTCCATAAACATCTTTACGCGCAGAAACACGTAAGACATCATCACCACTCGTCCACAATACCGTTTTACCAGAACACTTTGTACAGTTACGATGTGCATTCATAGGATTTGTAAACCACACACGACTTTTAAATCGGAAAGTACGATCTGTTAATGCACCAACAGGACAAACATCAATCACATTTCCTGAGAAATCGCTGTCTAATGATTTTTCAATGTAAGTAGAGATTTCTGCTACATCTCCTCTGTTAATCACACCATGTGCGCGCGAATCACATACCTGATCAGCTACTTTCACACAACGGTAACATAAGATGCAACGCGTCATGTGTAATTTAATATTTTCGCCGATATCAATCTTTTCAAATTCACGACGCTTAAACTCGTAACGTGATTTTGCTAGTCCGTGCTGATAACTCAAATTCTGCAAATCACACTCACCTGCCTGATCACAAACTGGACAATCAAGTGGATGATTTAATAATAAAAATTCTACTACTCCTTTTCGCGCTTCTAATAAATCAGGAGCTGTTGTATTTTGAACTTCCATTCCGTCCATCACCGTTGTTCTACAAGATGCAACTGGCTTTGGCATAGGTCGAGGATCTTTTTCAGAGCCTTTGGTCACTTTAACAATGCAAGTACGGCAGTATCCTCCACTCGTTTTCAAAGTCGAATAATAACACATAGCAGGAGGAACAATATCTCCTCCAATCATGCGTGCTGCCTGTAAAATGGTTGTTCCCTCTGAAACTTCTATAGATTGACCGTCGATGGTTACTTTAGGCATATTAATATTTTCTTAAGCTACTTCCGATGAAATGTTATTCACCCGGTAATAGTGATTATCTTTTTTAATTGATGATGGGTTCTTTACGTACTCTTCAAATTCACTACGGAAATGTCGAATAGCACTTGCAACAGGCCACGCAGCAGCTTCGCCTAAAGGGCAAATCGTTTTTCCTTCAATCTTCGACTGTATATCCCATAGCAAATCAACATCTTCTAATGTTCCATGTCCATCTAATATTTTGTGAAGTATTTTTTCCATCCAACCTGTACCTTCTCTACATGGACTACATTGCCCACAACTTTCGTGATGATAAAAACGCGTGAATGTATATAAATTTTTAACGACGCTAGTATCTTCATCCATCACAATAAATCCACCTGAGCCTAACATAGTACCTGTAACAAATCCTCCATCTGATAGTGACTCATACGACATTAAACGAGGCTCGCCGTTTGCTAATTTTAATATTAATTCTTTTGGTAAAACCGGTACAGAAGATCCTCCTGCAACAACAGCTTTCAAAGCTTTTCCGTTACGAATTCCACCGCAATATTCATCTGAATAAATAAACTCTTCAACAGGTAGACCCAATTCAATTTCGTAAACGCCTGGCTTATTAATATGTCCACACGCAGAGATTAATTTAGTTCCTGTACTTTTCCCAATACCGATTTTCGCGTATTCATCGCCTCCCATTTTTAGAATTGGAACAACAGCCATAATACTCTCCACATTATTAACCACAGTCGGTCGTTGCCATAAACCTTGAATAGCTGGGAATGGAGGTTTGATACGCGGATTACCACGGTTGCCTTCCAACGATTCAATTAAAGCAGTCTCTTCTCCACAGATATAAGCACCAGCACCAGAATGAAGATGTAAATCGAAATCAAAACCACTGCCCATAATATTTTTTCCTAACAATCCAGCAGCATAAGCCTCATCAATTGCTTTTTGAAGAATATGATAAACATATAATAATTCTCCACGGATATAGATGTAAGAAGTATTAGCTCCTAATGCGAAACTTCCAATAGCCATTCCTTCAATTAATAAATGAGGAATGTGTTCCATCATATATCGATCTTTGAATGTTCCTGGCTCCGACTCATCAGCATTACATACTAAGTGACGAGGCACTCCATCTGGCTTAGCCAAAAAACTCCACTTCATTCCTGTAGGAAACCCCGCTCCTCCACGACCTCTTAATCCTGATTTTTTTACTTCTTCAACTATCGCATCTGGCGACATACCTAATGCTTTCTTCAAACCTTCGTATCCACCATGATGGCGATATACATCGAGCGATTGAATGCCCGGTACATTTATATTTTCGGTTAGTAATTTACGTCCCATTTTAATTTTTATAAATTGGTTACCGGTTATTTGATTTCTTTTTTCGTCCAGTGAGTAACATGCTCCACCACTGTTGCTTTACATTCATGAATGATATCATCTACTTTAGTCAATGTTAGATTTTCATGATACTTTTCTCCTATTTGCATCATTGGCGCAGTACCACATGAAGCAAGACACTCTACAGTTTTCAAAGTAAACATTCCATCAGCAGTTGTATCACCTACTTTAATTGATAATTTTTTTTCTATATACTTTACGATGTCATCAGAACCTAATAACCAACAAGGACCTGTATGACAAACTTCAATAACACATTTACCAACTGGCTTTAAATTAAACATAGAATAGAAAGAAGCTACTTCATACACTTCGATAGAAGTAATCTTTAGAAGGGAAGCAACATAGTCCATTGCATCTGAACTTAACCATCCACCAAACTCTGCCTGCGCAATATGTAATAAAGGTATTAAAGCTGACTTTTGCTTTCCTTCGGGATATCTATTTACCATTCGCTGCGACAATGCAAGGGCATCATCGCTGAACTTTAATTTATTTTCGTTATTCATATATAAATTTTCAATCTAATATTAAGCGTCTAATTCGCCAGCAATTACATTCATTGAACTCATTGTAAGGATAGCATCACTTAAGAATGCACCTTTCACCATTTCAGGATATGCTTGATAATAGATAAAGCATGGACGGCGGAAATGTAAACGATATGGTGTTCTTCCTCCGTCACTAACTAAATAAAATCCTAATTCACCATTGCCACCTTCCACTGCGTGATACACTTCTCCTTTGGGCATTTCAGTTTCACCCATCACAATCTTGAAGTGATAAATCAAACCTTCCATTGAGTTATACACTTCTTCTTTTTCTGGTAAGAAGAAATTAGGAACATCGGCGTGGAAAATTGTTTTGTCTTCCATCTTCTCTATCTTTTCAACTGCCTGACGAATAATACTTAAGCTTTGCCACATCTCCTCATCGCGCACCATAAAGCGATCGTAAGTATCCCCATTAGTGCCCAGTGGAATTTCAAAATCAAAATCCTGATAACTAGAATAAGGATTCATCACACGCACATCATAATCAACACCTGCGGCGCGTAAATTAGGACCTGTAAATCCGTATTGTAAAGCACGCTCACCGCTAATAGGACCACAGTTAATTGTTCTATCCATAAAGATTCGATTACGCACCAATAAGTTTTCAAACTCTTTCAATCCTTCAGGAAATTCTTTTAATAACTTATGGATTTTCTCCCAAGCAAGTGGAGTAAAATCTCTTTCAAGTCCACCAATACGACCAATATTAGTTGTTAAACGCGCCCCACACAACTCCTCATAAATTTCATAGATAAACTCTCTCCATTGAAAAATATATAAGAATCCTGTCATTGCACCACTATCGACTCCAATTACCGAGTTACAAATAATATGATCCGCAATTCTTGCCAACTCCATAATAATTACGCGCAAGTACTGTACGCGCTTCGGGATTTCAATGCCTGCTAATTTTTCAACTGTCATATGCCATCCCATATTATTAATTGGAGATGAACAATAGTTTAAACGATCTGTTATCGGAGTAATCTGATTATAAGGTCTTCGCTCCGCTAATTTTTCGAAGGCTCTATGAATATAACCGATAGTTGGCTCTGCCTCTACGATTAACTCACCATCCATTTTCAATACATTTTGAAAAATCCCATGCGTTGCAGGATGTGTTGGACCTAAATTGAGTATTGTATATTCTTTCTCTTTGAGAATTTCTTTGTTGGTGTTCATCATAGTAAATATTAACGGCCAAACATTTTATCATCTTTATCACCTCTGAAGGGGTCTTCTAAAGGGAACTCTTTACGCAATGGCCATCCAACCAACGAATCCATATTCAGAATTCGACGCATATCCGGATGCCCATGAAAACGATAACCAAAGAAATCATAGGTTTCACGTTCTTGCCAATTAGCTGCAGGCCATATATCACTTACCGAATCGAAAACAGGATCGCTATCGTTGGTAAACGATTTGATTCTGATTCTGATATTAGCAGGCATATTATGAAGCTGATACATCATTCCAAACTGAGCTGCCTGATCAGGAAAATGTAATCCGCATAGCGTAGTAAGGAAATGAAAGTTCAACAGCTCGTCATCATGTAAAAACTTCATGAGCAACTTTAAACTATTTCTTTCAACTGTAACTGTTAAAAAATCATGAAGCATTTCGATACTCTGAATTGATTCTCCAAATTTTGATTGCAGTTTTTCGTTAATGTATTCCTGAGTTAATGATGACATGATTATTTATAATTACTCGATTCCGTAAGAAGCTAATAACTCTTGGTATTCTGGAGAATTTCTTCTGCGTAACGATTCATTTTGTACTAAGTCTTGGATTTTTAAAACTCCATCAATGATTTGCTCCGGTCGAGGCGGACATCCTGGAACATATACATCTACAGGAATAATTCTGTCGATTCCCTGTAAAACACTGTATGTATCAAATATACCACCTGTTGATGCACAAGCTCCAACCGCAATTACCCATTTAGGC
>CALQOD010000082.1 GCA_943332105.1 Chitinophaga pinensis
CCTTCGGTCATAGTGTCACTCATCTTCGGCATTCTTACTATTTCAGCCATCTTGCTTTTTTATTTTCGGTAATTCGTGTACGTTATGATTTAATTATTCAATGATGTAAGGGTAATCAGCTTGATCATATACATCTTTGTAAAGTTCTGAAGCATCTGGATAAGGCGAATCTTCAGCGAATTTCACGCTGTCTTCTACAATTTCTGCAATGCGGTTATCAATAGCTTCAATGTCGGCTTCTGTAGCAAATTTATTATCTAATAAAATCTGCTTAGTCACTTCAATAGGGTCTTTCGATTTGTATTCTTCTACTTCGTCTTTCGAACGGTATTTAGCAGGGTCACTCATCGAATGTCCTTTGTAACGATACGTTTTCATTTCTAAAAACACAGGACCTTTTCCAGAGCGGGCGTGATCGCAAGCACTTTGCATTGCTTCATGTACAGCTTCTACGTTCATACCATCAACTTGGTATGACGGCATATCATAAGCAGAACCTAATTTGTAAAGTTCTGTTACGTTCGATGTTCTTTCAACGCTGGTTCCCATTGCGTACGAGTTGTTTTCTACCACAAAAACTACTGGTAGTTTCCAAAGCATCGCCATGTTATAAGCTTCGTGTAATGCTCCCTGACGAACAGCTCCGTCACCCATGTAGCAAACACAAATATTTTTTGTTCCGTTATATTGCTCTGCGAAAGCGATTCCTGCACCCAATGGAATTTGTCCTCCTACGATTCCATGTCCACCGAAAAAGCGATGCTCCTTACTGAACATATGCATTGAACCACCTTTGCCTTTCGAGCAGCCAGTGATTTTGCCGTATAGTTCAGCCATCACTTCACGAGCGGTAACGCCTTTGCCAATTGCATGCGCATGATCACGATAAGCGGTAATCATTGCATCTTGCTTGGTCATAACAGAAATAGCTCCTGCCACAACAGCTTCTTGTCCGTTGTACAAGTGACAAAATCCTTTGATTTTTTGCATTCCATACAACTGACCTGCGCGTTCTTCAAAGCGACGCATCATTTGCATTTGCTCGTACCATTGCAGGTATAAATCTTTACTATATTTAGGTTTACTCTTTTTATCTTTTGTAGCGGTTGTTTCCATGATGCCGCAAAAATAAGTTAAAGGAGTATATAAACCATCGAAAATAAGAGCGAAAAATCCCTATTTCATGCTTTCAGCATCAAAGGCAAAAGGCAATAAGCTGCTTACGCTTTCAGAAACAATGAATTTACCATTTCCTGATTGCATGATTAAACGGATTTTTTGTCCGTAACGATGCTCGTATTCAGCCATTACCTGCCTACAATCGCCGCAAGGGCTTACAGCTACTTTACCTGCTTCGGTTCCTTCGGGATAGGCTACAACGGCAATCGACTTTATTTTCTCATTCGGATGTTGGGCTCCTGTAGAGAAGAAAGCTACACGCTCTGCGCATAGTCCGGATGGATAAGCTGCATTTTCCTGGTTGTTACCTTGTACAATCTCTCCGTTATCGAGCATTACGGCTGCGCCAACGTGAAAGTGAGAGTAGGGGGCATAAGCTGATTTAGCAGCTTCTATTGCACTTGAAAGTAAAAATTGATCTTCTTTTGAAAGCAGATCGAAGTTGTCATATTCTTCAAAAACACTATCTAGTTTAATTTTTCTCATAGTTGAACATTAGAGGTTGAAGGTACGAAAATCCACAGATTTATAGGCCATAAGTAATTTGACTTACGATTTGGGGTTTTACGCCGAATTTTTGCCCTAATAAATAAATTTTGAAAGGCCGATTTTCTGAAATTAAGGTCAATTTGGCCGCTTTCTTTTACTATAACACATTGAAAACAAAATGATTAATTCGAATTTTTGAGTCATTTTTGGTCGAAAAAAGAAAAATGAAAAATAAGTAATATTACTTATTGTTTTGGGCTTGATCCAGTAATATTTTTGATTCAGAAGTTAGTGGCTTGCTTACCCGGTTATATCTTTTCTTATTGGCCGAATCCTTTTTTTAATCAAAATCCCCGACTCTATGAATTAACGGAATTAAGAGCAAGCAAGCCATAACCTTCATTAACTTGTTTTGTTTTTAAAGTAATGCTCTGGGTTGCTCATTAAAAGATCGATTTCGGCTTGGAAGGTTTCCGTAATTATCTTTTTAGCTCTTTTCAAATTTATTGTGCTTGTTAAATCCTCTTGGCATTGCATGTAGTAATCAATTGCCTTAGGTACGTTCTTTTGAATGGTCTTTAAAAATTTTAATTCTGATTTGATTTTTGATTCTTCAATCATTACTTCTTGGTTGATAAAACAGATTTGATTTGTTGAATGGTTAGTAGGGTAGTAATAACGCAGATAGTTAAAACAAAATTGTTCAGGCTTTTACCTATATATATCTTTTTCCAGATTTGAAAAGATAAAAAAACAAAGAAATTAGCAAGAATAACATTTTGATATCGGTAGATTAAGTTAATGACATTGCACTTTCTGAACAACTGAAATAATATATAAATAGCAATCGTATTAAAAAGGACAATCTGGTAAAATAACGTAGAATTAATATTTAATATTGTTGACAAATCAAAAAAACAAAAAATAGATACATTAAAACCTGCTATGGCAATAAGAGACAGCAATAATGTATTTGCTTTTGCTCTGAATAGTTTTTCTTGGAAAGAGTTCATATACCTTTTTATTTTCAAAGTAACTTACTAAACGCTTATTGTGCAACTAATTGACTTCAATTGTCGCAAAACTTTTACTTCATGAAGCTATAATGGCTATGCATAAAACTATTTTGCTGTATTGTTTGTTCGAACAAATTATCTTTAAGCAGATTTATAAGTAGGAGTATGAAATCAAATTATGAACGGTTAATAGCCTTAGCTGATGAAGTCTTCGCGGTTCGAAATGATCCGGATCAGCTCGATGTTAATGAAAGTGTAATGGAAAAACTACATGATATTCATCCGGCAACTCTTAGTGATAAAGACTTCGGCCATGGTCCAATTCTTTGGATTTTATTAATTCCAACAACAGTTGTCTTAATGAATCAATTTCTAAATCATGAAATCAACGAGAAACAATTATATGAGCTTACTGAACCTGGTCAGGCATATGATGCTATCTACCTTTGTTCTGCTTTGGTCTTAGAAGAGTATCGAAATAAAGGATACACAAAAGAAGTAACACTTCATGCAATCAAGGAAATACGAAATGACCATCCAATCAAAGTATTATTTTATTGGCCGTTTACAGAGGGAGGAATGTATTCAGGTCGTTCTATTGCAAAAGAACTTGAACTGCCGTTACTCGAAAGGAAATAAAAAAAGCGAAGAGGTTTAGTCTTCGCTTTTTTATTTAATGAAAATATTCTTTCATCCGTTCAAAGAAACTCTTATCTCCTTTGCCTGGATTAGGTTTAAAGTTTTCACTTTCGCGTAATTTTTCTAAAGTCTTTTTCTCTTCTGAACTTAATTGCTGTGGTGTCCATACATTAATATGCACTAGCAAGTCGCCTTTAAAATGGCTATTAATAGAAGGGAGTCCTTTACCTTTTAATCGCAATACTTTTCCGCCTTGAGTGCCTTGCTCTATTTTAATTTTAGCCTTACCCTCTAAAGTTGGAATTTCAATTGAAGTTCCTAGGGTGGCATCGATAAAGCTTATATACAAATCATGAATTAAATGATCGCCATCGCGCACTAGCTGTGGATGTTCGGCTTCTTCAATGATGACTAATAAATCTCCTGGTATACCGCCTCGCTCAGCAGCATTTCCTTTGCCTTGCACATTTAACTGCATGCCCTCTGCAACACCTGCAGGAATTTGAATACTAATTACTTCTTCAGAGTGCTGGGTTCCGCCACCGCTGCACGCTTTACATTTGTTAACGATGGTTTGCCCATCACCGTTACAATTAGGGCAAGTAGTGATGGTTTGCATTTGACCAAGAAAACTACTTGTTACACGCTTAACTTGTCCCGCACCTTTACAAGTACCACATGTGCTAAACGAACTACTTCCTGCTTGTGCTCCCGATCCTCCGCAGGTATTACATGAAATTGCTTTGTTGACTTTTATTTTCTTCTCTACACCATTCAATACTTCTTCAAGTGTCAGCTTTACTTTAATGCGAAGATTGCTTCCTCTGTTCACAGTCCTCGATCTTCCTCTTCCACCACCACCACCAAAAAAGCTTTCAAACGGATTTCCTCCTCCTCCGAAAATATCTCCAAACTGACTGAAGATATCATCCATGTTCATTCCGCCTCCGCCATAGCCACCATTTCCTGCGCCACCCATTCCAGCATGGCCATACTGGTCGTAGCGCACTTTTTTATCTGGATTGCTTAATACCTCATAAGCTTCTGCAGCCTCTTTAAATTTTTCTTCCGCAGCTTTATCATCAGGGTTTTTATCTGGATGAAACTTCAAGGCCATTTGGCGATAAGCCTTTTTTATTTCTAATTCGGATGCAGATTTTGTCACACCCAATATTTCATAATAATCTCTCTTTGCCATATCTGTTAATTGCCAACTATTACTTTGGCGAATCGAATTACATTATCATTAATTGAATATCCTTTCTCTAATACATCCACGATTTTTCCTTTTAGTGATTCTTCAGATGCTGGAATCATAGTAATAGCTTCATGAAAATCAGAATTGAATTCTTGTCCCATACATTCCATCTCTTTGAGCCCTTTTCCAATTAAAGTTCGAACTAGCTTTTGATGAATCAGTATAATGCCTTCGCTTAGTTGTTTGTCTTTATCCGCTAGAATTGCCCTATCAAAATCATCAAGTACAGGAATCAGATTAGTAATTAGATCTTTGCTTGCAGAGGTTATTAATTCAATTCTATCCTTCTGCATTTTTCTTTTGTAATTTTCAAAATCTGCATAAAGGCGGATAAACTTATCGTTACTTTCCTGCAGCGATTTTTTCAATTCATCTAGTTCATTCTTCTCTTCCACTGGTGCTTGTTCCGATGCTTCTGCTTCGGATTGCATTTTTAGCTCTTCCGCTAAGTTTTCTTGTTGCTCTTTTCCTTGAGTGTTATTTTCGTTATTCATGATTAGATTATAATAATTTTGGCGAGCGCCGTAGTCAATTTTTTTGCCACTCATTAAATGAGGTCAAATTGGCAGACAAAATTAAATAAAAAAGCCCCGCTAATTACGGAGCTTTAAAAATTGATGTTAGTTTCGGTTATTTTGACAATAAGCCTTCGATTGCCTGATCTAATTGCTCACCTCTTAAGTTAGTACCAACAATTACTCCTTTCCCATCAATTAGATAGTTAGCAGGGATTGAATTTACACCGTAAATCTGAGCCCCTCTACTTTGCCATCCACCCAAATCACTTACATGGTTTGGCCAGATTAAGCCATCTGCTTGAATGGCTTTCATCCAAGCATCTTTGTTACTGTCGAGAGAAACATTATAAACGGTGAATCCTTTTCCATTAACGAATTTTGAATCTTTGTATTTGTTGTATGCAGCCACCACATTAGGGTTTTCTCTTCTGCATGGTCCACACCAGCTAGCCCAGAAATCTAATAATACTACTTTGCCTTTTAATGAAGACAATGCAAGGGTTTTTCCTTCGGGAGTGGTAAATGCTAAATCAATTGCTTTGTCGCCTACTTTGGTTCCTGTTTTTGAATCCTGCGCATGGCAATAGATAAAGCTAATTGATGAAATTGCTATGGCAGAGATTAGTGAAATTAAATGTATTTTTTTCATAATTATTGATTTTATAAATTAAGAATTGTTGCCAAATATAATAACAACGAAATTAAACTCTTTTTATTTGTGCTCCAAGTGCATTTAATCTTTCATCAATTCGTTCATACCCTCGATCTATTTGTTCGATGTTATGAATTACACTTTTCCCTGTAGCCGACATAGCTGCAATCAGTAAGGCTACACCAGCACGAATATCCGGCGAGGTCATCTGTATTCCTTTTAAAGAATTTTTTCTGCCTAATCCAATAACTGTTGCGCGGTGTGGGTCGCATAAAATAATCTGAGCGCCCATGTCAATTAGTTTATCCACAAAGAACAAACGACTTTCAAACATTTTCTGATGAATCAAGACAGTTCCTACTGCTTGTGTTGCCGTTACTAAAATAACACTGATTAAATCGGGTGTAAAGCCTGGCCAGATCTGATCGGCAATTGTTAAGATAGAACCATCAATGAAGGTATCAATTTCGTATTTCTCCTGAGCGGGAATGTAAATATCATCCCCTCTGAATTCCATTTTAATTCCTAAACGCTGGAAAGTAGCAGGGATAATTCCTAAATGCTGTAATCCAACATTTTTAATTGTTAACTCACTTTGAGTCATCGCTGCAAGTCCAATGAATGAACCTACTTCAATCATATCAGGTAAAATACGATGTTGAGTACCATGCAAAATATCAACTCCTTCAATAACCAGCATGTTTGAACCGATTCCTGTTATTTTTGCACCCATTGCATTTAGCATTTTGCAGAGCTGTTGAAGGTATGGTTCACAGGCCGCATTGTAAATGGTTGTAGTGCCTTTTGCCATCACAGCTGCCATCACAATATTAGCGGTGCCTGTAACTGAGGCTTCATCAAGGTGCATATAAGTACCTTTCAATTCTTTTGCCTCAACAGTAAAAAAGTTTTCTGTTCCATCAAAGTCGAACGTAGCACCTAAACTCTGAAATCCAATAAAGTGAGTATCTAATCTTCTGCGACCTATTTTATCGCCACCTGGCTTCGGAATACTTGCTTTGCCAAAACGGGCTAACAACGGACCAACAATCATAATAGATCCACGAAGTGCAGAAGCTAATATTGCAAACTCTTTTGTTTGCACATAATCCATGTTAACATTCGATGCCTCGAAAGAATATACGTTTGCTTTAAGTCGCTCAACAACAACTCCCATTTTTTCAAGGAGCTCAATTAACTTTAAAACATCTCTGATTTCAGGAACGTTTTCAATAATTACTCGTTCGTTGGTGAGTAATACCGTGCAAAGCACTTGTAGTGCTTCATTTTTTGCCCCCTGTGGTTCTATACTACCTGATAGTCTAGCACCTCCAATAATTTCAAAACTTGTTCCTGTTGCCACTTGTATTAAGTTATTTTCCACGGTTAAATACATTACGTTTTTTCCCTGAACGATGATTTTTATTATTGTTGTTATGATTATTGCGGTTTCTTCCGGTGTCTTGCAAATCAACAAACTTGGTTGCTAGTTTAGTATCTTCTTTAACGGATAATAGTCCCCCTGAAAATTCTTTTAATTGATCAAAAATTAATTCATCACTCACTGTATCACGATTCCAAGTGAGGTAACTCATCTTCATAAAATTGGCAATCTGCTCAATCACTGCTTCACGCTCTGCACCTTCTTCCATATTCTTTGCTTCTGCAATCATTTTCTCAACGATGCTTCCATAATGACGCATGCGAATATTCTTTTGCGGATAGTCGATAGGTTTAGGCTTCTTACTAACTATTTCAGGATCTGGCATAGGGTAAGGAGCTTCACAATCTAAATTGAAGTCGGCTATGATAAAAAGGTGATCCCATAATTTCTGATGGTAGTCCGTCATATCTTTTTGCTGAGGATGTAAAACAGCCATTGAGTTTATAATTGTTTTAGCCGCAGCAGTCCTATCTTCTTTTGTAGGTAATTGTTTAGCATAGTTTACCATTTCTTGAATTGCGCGTCCGTATTCGGGAAAAATGAGCGATGCTCGGGATGTATTATATTCCATTTATTAAATATTTTTTTTGATTTTCAAGGTAGAAATTAGGCAAATGCGAATTCTACACTAACAACAAAATTAACCGATTATTATATCAAACAGAAAATAATACGAGTTAAATTTCAATGCAAGGTACAACAAATTTTACTTAATTCAGAATTTTCAGTTTGGCAAACTTTAATAACAGTTGCTTCTGTCCTTCCTGCTCAAATAAAATAATGGCCTTGCTTTCCGGAAAGCGTCCTTCAATGCTTATCACCTGTCCATTGCCAAAGCGCTGGTGATTCACATTCATGCCCACCTGAATCTTCGATGGTTCATCTGCTAAAAAGTCGCTTTTGCCAACACCAGAAGCAGGCTGCATATTGGTTACTTTTTTAAATCCCGCAGGAATTCCACTTGGCTTCGGAGGTGTTGTGCTTTTTGGAGTGTCGGTCTTTTTCTGAATGCCATTTTGATTCGTGTAGCGCTGTTTCATGCCAAAATTGTTTCCGCCTCCCCATGAGCTTCGCGTATCATCATCATCATTGTATGTTCTTGCTTTAGGAACTGTGTTAATCAGCTCGAGACATTCTTCGTCAATCTCCTCTAAAAATCGACTTGGTGCGGAGTTAATTAGGTTGCCCCATTTATAACGACTAACAGCATACGATAATGTCAACTTTCGCTCGGCACGCGTAACGGCTACATAAAACAATCTACGTTCTTCTTCTAATTCAGTGCGTGAATTTAATGCCAGTTGCGAAGGAAACAAAGCTTCTTCCATCCCAACAACATATACGTTTTTGAACTCTAATCCTTTTGAGCTATGAATCGTCATCAGCATTACTTTATTGTCGTCATCATCTTTATCTTTATCAGCATCGGTTAATAAAGCAATATCCTGCAAGTATAAATCCAGCGTTCTAATTGTGTTTTCTGCCAGCTCTGCCGATGGCATTTCCAATGGTACTTCACCTGAATCGCAAAATTCTTTGATGCCATTCAATAATTCCTGCACATTTTCATAATGACTGATTCCTTCTGGTGTTCTGTCTGCATATAACTCGGTTAATAATCCGCATGCACCAGAAATATGATGTGCAAGATCATACGCATTGTAGGTAGGTAACATGATTTGCCAGCTCTTTACCATCGTTGCAAAGGCGCTGATTTTATCTCTTGTTCCAGAGTTTAATTGCGTTGTTCCTGTTTCTACATTACATAAAGTTTCCCACAGACTTTTTCCTTCATTGACTGCGGTAGAAACTAATTTATCAAGCGTTGTTTTACCAATTCCACGAGTAGGGTAGTTGATGATTCGCTTAACAGCTTCTTCATCACTCGGATTAATCGCTAGGCGGAAATAAGCCAATAAGTCTTTAATCTCTTTTCGGTTGTAAAACGATGTGCCGCCATAAACACGGTAAGGAATGTTCAATCGTCTCAATGCTTCTTCCATCGAGCGCGACTGCGCATTGGTGCGATATAAAATGGCGAAATCTTTATTGTGCAACTGATGGTTCATCTTCTCCTGAAAAATAGAATTAGCTACCATATTACCTTCTTCATTATCAGAAAGCGATTTGATTACTTTTATTTTTTCACCGTAGTGATTATCTGTCCAGACATCTTTTTTTAATTGATTTTTATTTTTTGCAATGATGCTATTCGCAGCTTGTACAATCACTTTTGTACTACGATAGTTTTGCTCTAACTTAAACGTTCTTAATTCTGGATAGTCTTTTTCAAAATTCAAAATGTTCTGAATATTTGCTCCTCGAAAAGCATAAATACTTTGTGCATCGTCACCAACCACACAAATATTTTCATGCTGAGCAGATAATTTTCTAACTATCACATACTGCACATAGTTCGTATCTTGAAACTCATCCACCATGATGTACTTGAATTTGTTTTGATACTTGTACAATACATCCGGATGCTCTTGAAACAATTTCCAAGTGTAATATAAAATATCATCAAAGTCCATAGCCGATGCATTGAAGCATCGCTTGCTGTACATTTCAAAAAGCGTTGCTGTCAGCGGGCGCCCCGTACTTTTATCTTCGCTCTGCACTTCTGGGTTATGTGCATATTGCTGCCAGTTATATAAATTATTTTTCGCATTCGAAATCCGATTTAAAACAACAGAAGGTTTATATGTTTTATCATCTAAACTTTGTTCCTTTAAAATATCGCGCATCAAACTTTTAGTATCATCACTATCATAAATAGTAAAGTTGGTAGGGAATCCAATTTTATCTGCTTCAATGCGCAAAATTTTTGCAAATACCGAGTGAAAAGTTCCCATCCACAAATTCTTTGCTTCAGCACCCGCTACTTTATTAATACGCTCTTTCATTTCTCGAGCGGCTTTATTCGTAAACGTTAAAGCTAAAATCTGAAAAGCATCAACTCCATTATTTAGCAAATGCGCAATTCGATAAGTTAATACTCTTGTTTTTCCTGATCCTGCTCCCGCAATAATCATAATTGGTCCTTCTGTCTGAACCACCGCATCACTCTGCGCTTCGTTTAATTCCTGTAAATATTCCGACATACACCACAAATATACATCTTCACTTGTTGATGCCTGATGTTTTTACTTCGCAAAGACGTCATTTTCTAGAAATAGTTTTTAACAAATAGAATATTCTCTTTATCGGTTCAAGTCTGAAAAAAAATTATTATCATTGATAATATTTCAGAACCTATGAAAATGAGAATATTACTATCAATTTTTGCAATAGTTTTTTTAACATTACTTCCCAAATTTTCGCAAGCCCAATGCCCTGCTGGTTTCGACCAGATTAAAGTAGAACTACTCACCGATAATTATCCTCAGGAAACTAGCTGGAATTTATACAGCAATACAGGAGCAATTTTGCTTTCTAGTCAATCAGGAATGGCACAAGCAACTTTTTATTCCGATTCTATCTGTGTTCCAACAGGAACATGTGTGAAGTTTGTAATTCAGGATACTTACGGCGATGGAATTTGCTGCAGTTATGGTATTGGTTATTATACATTATTAGTAAATGGTGCTGTTGCAGATAGTGGAGGACAGTTTTCATATTCTGCTACTTCTTATGTTAATTGCCCTCCAGGATCTTATTGCAGTGATCCTTTTATTGCTTACCAGGATACAATCTTTAATTCCGTTGGTGCATCAACCTGGTATGAATTCATTCCTGACTCAACAGGGATGTTTAATATCAGTGCTTGCTTTCCTGATAACTCTTGCAACACGCGCTTGTGGGTCTACGATCATTGTAATGGTTTATTATGGGATTCACTTCAATACGGAACGATTTATTATAATGATGACGCTTGCGGAATTCAATCGTATTTGCCTGCAGGTTTACAAGCCGGTCAAACATATTACATTCGTGTAGGTGGCGACTCTTCTTGCATAGATAGTACAATCACTTGGCAAATTACTTATGGCGGACCTGTAGTTGGTTGTATGGATTCAACAGCATGTAATTTTAATCCGCTCGCAACAATTAATAATAACACTTGTATTTATCCCGGCGATCCAAATTGTAATCACGGTCCCGATTTAGTAGTCGATCAAAATGTATTACGAAATTCGCTTTATGTTTCTTCCATCAATGGTAACGATGTTTGTTTAATTGGCGAAGGATGTACTTCAGGATATGGTCAGCGTGATATTATTAATTTTACAACACGTATTTCCAACGATGGTGATCAGGATTATTATATCGGTCCACCGCAAGCTGGAAACTCGCAATTTGTTTTTGATAACTGCCACGGACATTGGCATTATGCAGGATATGCGAAATATGAATTATACGATTCGTTGCAGAATGAAATGCAAGTAGGTTTTAAAAATGGATTTTGCGTACTCGATTTAATGTGCTTTACAGGAACTGCAAAATATGGTTGTGGCGATATGGGAATCTCTGCAGGTTGTGCCGATGAGTATAGTTCTGGATTGCAATGTCAGTGGATAGATATTACTGATGTTCCCGATGGAAAATATACATTGGTAGTAAAAGTAAACTGGGATCAGTCGCCAGATAAACTCGGACATGTAGAAACTGATTATACGAATAACGTAGCTTATATGTGCTTTGATATTTCAAGAGCTACAGGAACGATTACCACAACGTTAAATAACACTCCTTCTTGTGTTCCCATTGTAGATTGTTTAGGCGATACCTTCGGATTAGCAAAGAAAGATTGTATTGGCGATTGTAATGGTTCGCGTTTGTCGGGCGATTGGGATATTGATGCTGATCGTGATTCAATTGACTTAGTCAACTATTGCTACGATATTGTAAACCTTGCTAATGTAACTCCTTGCAACGACTTAAATGGTGATAATACTTTAACGGTTACCGATGCAGCTAAATTGAATGGTTGTATTCGCGATTCAGCTGGAACACATACGCATCCCAACGGAACAAGCATTACGCATTCACATTGCGATTTCCCAAAAAATTTAAAGAATGTTCTGCAAACTGTTTATATCAGCATCGATAGTTTAAACACACAATATAAATTTATTGATGTAGCCATTGCTAATCCTGATGGACGATTACTTGCAGTAGATTTTCATATCTCCGGATTGA
>CALQOD010000083.1 GCA_943332105.1 Chitinophaga pinensis
CTTGGTAAACAAAGCATTTAACATTCGCTGGAGGATTGTTTATCGTATCATCGATTAAGATAAAGTGCTTTGTTGGGTTTGCTTGTGCTGCTTGGATAACAGAATACTTTGCACCGTAGCTAAGACAGAAAATAATATCGAAATTATTTTGAATAAAATAATTAATACCATTTTTGATATCGATGGAATCATTGCAATCGATGGACTGTGTGATTACACCTAAATCGGTACCCGCTTGGGTTAAACCTGCGAGGGCAAGGTCATTGTAACCGTAGTCGCCGAAGCCAGATTCTGCACTGACTAAGCCGATTTTTAACTTAGGCGTTGGGGAGTTAGTTGAATCGTCGTCCTTTTTGCAAGAGGCTAGGGTGGCTATGCCCAGTAAAAGAAATGTAAATCGAAAAATGATTAAACGGCTTTGATGAATCATAATTAAGTTTTTTTGAATTGAAGGTTAATAAATGTAATTCGGTTTTTTGAAATAAAGACAACGTCTTGATTTTTGCAAAGTTAATTTTTTAGATTAATGTCGATGGTGATTTGCTGCTTAATTTTGAAAGTAAACCCAGCTCACCAAGGGTCAAGGCTGTTTTCTCCAAGTTACCCCAGAAAAAGTTCGAACTGAGGAACGTTTAGTATAGCAAAAGACAGCGTTTAAATTCGCCTATTATGTATGATATTTCATTCAATAAGGCTTTTATGATGAGTTAGCGAATGATATATCATTCATCTTTATTTTTATTTACTTAAAATTGATTATATTTGCATGACAAATCATTCATTAAAATAAAAAAAACGTATTATGACTGATATATCATACAAAAATTGGCTTTCTATGAGTGATAATGCTTTAACCCAACAAATAGGTGCATTTATAAAACACCAAAGGATGGAGCAGAACAAAACTCAGGAAATGGTAGCAGTAGCTGCCGGCATCAGCCGTTCTACCCTTAGTTTGCTCGAAAAAGGAGAAGCCGTTACACTGCCAACACTCATTCAGGTGCTTCGTGTATTAGACCAGTTGCAGGTAATGGAGGCTTTTGTTATTCAACAAAGCATAAGTCCGTTAGCATTAGCAAAGGCTGAAAAAGAAAAGCGAAAAAGAGCCAGGAATACAAATACTAACAACGAAAAAGAATCAAATTGGTAATTATGAATACAGCATATGTTAAAATATGGGGAGAGTTAGTGGGTGCTGTAGCTTGGGATGAAACAACAGGTTATGCTACATTTGAGTATAACCCAAAATTTAAAACTAAAGGATGGGATTTGTCTCCATTACAAATGCCAATTAAGGGAAACAAAAGCAGCTTTAACTTTCCAGCATTACGAAAAAGGAATGACCCAGCTTTAGATACGTTCAAAGGATTGCCGGGCCTATTGGCCGATGTATTGCCCGATAAATATGGGAACGAACTCATCAATTTGTGGTTGGCACAACAAGGTCGGCAGTTGGATAGCATGAACCCCGTTGAAATGCTTTGTTTTATAGGCACAAGAGGTATGGGAGCATTAGAGTTTGAACCGACTATCTTAAAGGAAAGCAAACGAACTTTCTCTTTAGAAATAGATAGCTTGGTGGATATTGCCCAAAAGATACTTTCCAAAAAAGAAGCATTTGTCACCAATCTGAAAGCAGATGAAGAAAAGGCTATTATGGAAATCTTGCGAATTGGAACATCTGCCGGTGGCGCAAGACCAAAAGCCGTAATAACATACAACGAAAAAACAGGAGAAGTAAAATCAGGACAAACCAATGCTCCAAGGGGTTTTGAACATTGGCTAATCAAACTTGACGGAGTGAGTGATGTGCAGTTGGGTGCTAGCAAAGGATATGGCAGAGTAGAAATGGCCTATTACAATATGGCTATTGCCTGTGGTATTAACATGATGCCATCCAGATTAATGGAAGAAAATGGTCGGGCACATTTTATGACCAAGAGATTTGATCGTGAAGGAGACTCCACCAAACATCACATACAAACCTTTTGTGCGATGAAGCATTTTGATTACAATCAAATTACCAGTTTTAGCTATGAGCAACTTTTTCAAACCATGAGAGAATTGAAATTGACTTATTCCGATGCCGAACAATTGTTTCGCAGAATGGTATTTAATGTAGTGGCTCGAAATTGTGATGATCATACCAAAAACTTTGCTTTCCGTCTAAAAAAAGACGGTACTTGGGAGTTAGCTCCTGCCTATGATATCTGTCATGCCTATCAACCCAAACACCAGTGGGTAAGCCAGCATGTACTGAGTGTAAATGGCAAGAGAACCAATATCACAAGGGATGACTTGCTTGTGGTAGGTAAATCCATAAAAAACAAAAAGGCCGCAGAAACAATTGATAAAATAAGTGATAAGTTAAGCAAATGGAAAACCTTTGCGAATGAAGTAAAGGTATTACCCAAACTGAGGGATGAAATAAATGCAACATTAATTAGTCTATAATATGCTTTATCAAGGAAAAGAAATAGAGATACTTTCAAAGAAATCAGTATTTGGCAAACAAATAGCGTTTAAATATACGTTTCGTAATATACCATTAAGGGTATATTGTGGCCATTTCTTTATTTATTACACCCGAAAAGGTATAATAAATTATTTTTGAAACAATTTACACCCTAATGGGTATAATTTAAAGAATATAAACTATATTTGCACCTTAAAGGGTATAAAATGGAATTAGCAAGTTTTGTAAAAGAGAAGCGAAAATCAGTAAGCCTAACTCAGCCTGAGTTAGCTGAAAAGGCAGGTGTGGGCTTACGATTTGTTCGTGAATTAGAACAAGGAAAGCAAAGTTTACGCATAGACAAGGTAAATCAGGTACTGCGTTTATTTAGTTATGAAGTAGGGGCTGTGCCTGCTAAAAAAGAAAATGAATAATGAGAAAGGCAATTATAAAAATAGATACACAGATGGCAGGCTGGCTAACGCAAGATGATAAAGGGTATCATTTTGAATATACCAAAGCCTATTTAAACCAAATAGATGCAAAACCGGTAAGTTTAACACTGCCCTTGCAAGAGGCTATTTATACATCCAATATATTATTTCCATTTTTTGATGGATTAATACCCGAAGGTTGGTTGTTGGATATAGCCGAGAAAAATTGGAAATTAAATACAAGAGACCGCATGGGCTTACTACTAGCTTGCTGCAAAGATTGCATTGGAGCAGTGAGTGTAGAAGAAGTAAAAGAGGAGAATAAGCCATGACCAGATGTTTATTTTGCTACCTACCACTGGCCGAAAATGAAGTGGATTTTCACGCCACTTGTTCAAAAAAAATATTTGGACAGCCCACACTTCCTGCATTACCATATTCAGAAGCAGATTTAGAACCATTGGCTAAAGAAGTAATACAAATCCAAAAGGCAGTAACAGGTGTGCAAGCCAAGTTATCACTTCACATAACCAACAATAACCAAGAGGGAGAAGGCAAAAGATTTACCATTGTGGGACTTTGGGGTGGATACATTTTAAAACCACCTACTCCATTATATCAACAGTTGCCAGAAGTTGAAGATGTAACGATGCATTTAGCCAGCATAGCAAAAATAAAAACAGCACCGCACAGTCTTGTTCGTTTAACTTCAGGCAATCTGGCTTATGTAACAAAACGTATTGATAGAGTTAAAAAAGGCAAGCTTGCCATGGAAGACATGTGCCAATTAACAGAACGACTCACAGAAGATAAGTACCATGGCAGCTATGAGCAAATTGCAAAAACAATTCAAAAATATTCTGTTACATCAGGTTTGGATGTAGTAAATTTCTTTGAATTGGTATTGTTTTCATTTCTAACAGGCAATGCAGATATGCACCTGAAAAACTTTTCATTATTAGAGCAACCAGGTTTGGGAATAGTATTATCACCAGCATATGATTTAGTAAACACTGTATTGGTAAATCCAGCAGATGATGAAGAAATGGCTCTAAATCTAAATGGTAAAAAGAAGAAATTAAAAAAACAAGATTTTGTGGCTGCTATGAATACTTTAAAACTGGACGTAAAACAGCAGGAAAATATTTTTATTAAAATGGAAAAAGTAAAATCGAAATGGATGGAACAAATTGAAATTAGTTTCATGACAGATGATTTTAAAAATCAATACAAACAAATAGTAACAGAAAGATTTGAAAGAATAAACAAGTAATATGCATTTGTCTAATATTTTTATAATTTTTATTTGTGTTTTTAATTTTATTCTAAAAATATAATTAGCTCTAAAACAATTCTATCAGAATTACTTAATTCAAACTTGTAGTAAATCATACAAATAGTATAATTTTAATTTTATTTCTTAATGCCTCATATCCTTGTAAAGGAAGAATATGCATTAGAAATTACAAGACTAAAAATTCCAGAGTCCATCAGCGACCCCGATTCGGGCTAATTTTGATGAAAATTCAGGCTATTGCAAAATTTGTATAAAAGCAAAAGCCTTGAAAATCAATGATTTACAAGGCTTTTAGCGGTCCGGATGGGAATTTCATTTAATTGATTATCAATGATATACAATCAGTTACGGCTACTCGTTTTTTCATTCGGGCTACTGTTTTCGGAGTTCCGGGCTTTGTCGGGCTAATCTAATTTTTGCCGCCGTTTTAACCTCAAATTGAATGGCTGATTGAAAAGTTTTTGAATGAATTCAACTTAATTGTTTTTCTTTTGCTTACCCTAAACGACTAAATTCTTATTATTCCACTTCGATTACACCGAAAATTTGGATTTAGATTTAGAATAGTGTAATTTAGCAAATACTATTAAAAATAATAGCCTACTGTTGAGACTTATTCTTATTTCAATTTTTGCAATTACAGGTTTGATTGCATGCACTAAAACTTCGGATCCAACACCACAAAATTTATTACCTGTATCAAATTGCAATCAGGTATGGGAGACAAAGAACCTAGATGTCGCTACCTATCGAAATGGAGATGCAATACCGCATGTGACCGACTCTGCGCAATGGGTTCATTTAACTACTGGAGCCTGGTGTTATTATAATAATGATTCAGCTAATGGCCCCATTTATGGCAAATTATATAATTGGTATGCTGTAAATGATCCAAGAGGATTGGCTCCAGCTGGCTACCATGTGTCTACTGATTTAGAATGGACTTCATTAGTTGCTTGTTTGGGAGGCGATTCAACTGCTGGTGGAAAAATAAAAGAGGCGGGCTTAATGCATTGGCTTACTCCCAACACTGGAGCTACTAATAGCAGTGGAATTACAGGCCTTCCTGCAGGATGTCGTGACTTCGATGGCTCATTCAAATATATTTCCTCCTATGGAATCTGGTGGAGTTCTACAATGGAAGATAGTTCGTACGCTTGGGCTCGCGACATTTACTACAACGACGGCGTTATACTCAGATTCAGTGACCTAAAGATACTTGGCTTCTCTGTTCGTTGTTTGAAAGATTAGTACGTTTAAATTTTTTTTGAGATATATGTTACAATCGATATTTAACGAAAAGAACTTGTTTTGGACACGGCAGGACGCGATATTCAGATTTTGATTTCAAAAAACATACTTGCGAAAGAAGCGAGTGGAGGGGAATTACGAGTTATATTCTTTTAAGAATTTGACACTCCACAAAAGTGCCACAAAATGAAAAATGCTCTCGTTTGAGAGCTTTTTTTGCGGTCCGGGACGGGACTATCATTTAATTGAATATTAATGATTTACAAATAATTACGGCTATTCGATTTTTCATTTTAACCCTGAGCGGGCTACTATTTTCGGAGTTTCGGGCTAGTTGCTAATAAATCAGTGTCGATTTGAAATAATGCGGAGAATAATGCTCATATTCTCCGTAATAAATGCGGAGTTTAATTTGGATTTGCGGAGATTAACGACTATATTTACCGCATAAAGTGCGGAGAATGTACATCTACGAAAAACCTAATTGGCCTAATTTTATTTGGAACAAGGAAAAAATCCTTAGCCTATTATCGACAATCAGCCACCGACAGGGACGCCTGATTGGTCGAATGGAAAGCCTTGGATTTGATTTGCAATCTGAGGCAGTGTTGGATACCTTGACACTAGAAATTCTAAAGTCCAATGAAATTGAAGGAGAGTTATTGGACAGGGATGAGGTACGATCTTCCATTGCCCGGCGATTAGGAATGGATATCGCTGGTCTTGTACCTTCGGATCGCAATGTGGATGGAGTCGTTGAAGTTATGCTCGATGCTACAAGGAGATTTCAAGAGCCACTGACTAACGAAAGGTTATTCAATTGGCATTCGGCGCTGTTCCCTACTAGTCGCAGTGGAATGCAAAAGATCGTGGTCGGAAATTGGAGAAAGAATCCAATTGATGATCCGATGCAGGTAGTTTCCGGACCTATGGGAAAAGAGCGGGTTCATTTCCAGGCACCGGATTCGGCGGTGATCAATAAAGAGATGAAATTGTTTTTGATTTGGTTCAATGCAACTGTTGAGGCGAACCCGTTACTGAAAGCTGCCATCGCACATCTCTGGTTTGTGACGATCCATCCGTTTGATGACGGCAATGGCCGCCTGGCGCGTACTATCACTGATATGTTATTAGCTCGAGCGGATAGTATCTCAAACAGATTCTACAGTATGTCGGCTCAAATTAGGATCGAGCGGAAATCGTATTACGACATTCTTGAAAAAACACAACGCGGTTCTATAGATATTACCGCTTGGTTGATATGGTTTCTAGAGTGCCTTGATCGATCTTTGGTCGCATCGGAGGAGGTTCTCTCACGAATCATTTTCAAAGCACGGTTCTGGGACCAACTAAAAGTCCTTGAACTCAATTCGCGTCAGCGAAAAATGATGAATATGTTGCTTGACGAATTCGAAGGCAAACTTACATCTTCGAAGTGGGCAAAGATCTGTAATTGTTCACAAGACACAGCGGGGCGTGATATTCAGGAATTGATCAGCAAAGGAGTATTGAAAAAAGAAGCCTTAGGAGGTCGAAGTACGAGTTATCTTTTGTCTGAAATTGGATGATAGGAATCACAAAGTCAAAAAGGATTGACTTCGTCGGACCCTTGTTCACCCATGAATTGGACCAAAATAACAATTCGCTTAGGGGGGGATTGACGTCCTGTAGGAGCTCTTACAGGACGTCGGACCAAAGGGTGGGGCTACGCCAATAATTAAAAGAGCCAGACTTCGCCTTTTTTTGTTTCGCCAATTCTTGCATTCAACTACGTCGATGCTTGATTGGCTAAAAACAAAAAAGCCACACTATTGTGTGGCTTCTCTTTAATTACTGGCGGTCCGGACGGGATTGACTTCGTCGGACCCTTGTTCACCCGAAGCAGTGGATCAAAACGATTCATGCTTCGCATGTCGGTAAAAATTTCTCGCAAATAAAAAAGCGAGCTTTTTATTGCTCGCTTCTTTTACCGTTTACTAATCGTTTTGATCAGTTTGCGGTCCGGACGGGACTCGAACCCGCGACCCCATGCGTGACAGGCATGTATTCTAACCAGCTGAACTACCGAACCGTTTCCCAACGTTATATTGTATTCTATGCGGGGTGCAAATATAGTGCTTCAAGTATTTTAAGCAAAGTTTTCTTATGTTATTTTTAAAAGAATGTATCGAGGTGTTTTCCTACTGAATATGAGTGACTTATGGTTGCCGCATATTGTTTGACAAGTGAGTGGTAAACAAAAGGAGCAATTAATTGCTCCTTTTGTTGTCTGAACATAGTCTCTAGTGTACTACTAATTATCGTAATTGATCATTTGAAATCTATAAATCCAACAGGTATTATAGCGCTAAATCTGTAGTTGCTACAGCAATAGTTTTTCCGTTTACTATGACAGGAACAGCTCTCGTTTTCATCCAAATATTGCCACCACCAGCATCGAAATATGGGGCAGTCCAAATAGCGTAGCCGCTATCTATTGGTTGTCTTAGCCAAGTTTGATTATTAATATGGTATGCAGTGTCCATAAGGCTAGTAGTTAATAAACTATCTGCAGATCGGTACCAGTAAGGACTATCAGTTGCTATTTCAGCACTATCCAATAATGTAACAGTAGCACCAAAAAAGTAAGATGGGTTGCTTTGTAAATATTGTTTTACACGGTTAGACAAATCTGCCGATGTTGGTGTTGTAGCTACTAAATTTGAAACAAATCCATTTAAAGATACTTCTACTTGCTGTTCGTGTGTTAGCACAGTTGTAGTTGATTCTGCTTCATCCTTTTTACAAGAGTTTGTTAATGATAGGCATGTTGCCAGAATAATTAAATAGAATATGTTTTTCATATTTGTTATTTATAAATCGAAACAAAGCTAATGAAATTAATAGGGCTCATTCTTTTATTGGTGTTCTATTGTAAATAAAACCTTCTACACAATACCTTGTTTGAAATTACTAAAATAGCATGTTGGGGTAATCTTTATGTTAGATATTTTTGATTGTTACCATTCTTTTAACCGTCGTTACCACCTTATGAAACTAATGAATGAATTGCTAAATCAATTCAAATCCCACAAGCTTGTCTTGTTTACAGCATTTCTAATTGCTGTCTTCTTCCTTATTGCAACGTTCGAATATGCGATTTATAAAAATATCGAACCTGCTAACCTTACCCGCGACACAGCTACAATTTTAAATGGTCCCGCATACTTTGGTGCCCTTTCCAACCTGGGTATTATACTTTGGAGTGCAACGGCAGCCATCATGTTGTTTTCTGCTGTACACCTTTATCAAAATACCGTTCAACGAAGAGCGGCTTTGATGACGTTGTTATATGGTCTTCTCACGGCTATGCTTTGCTTTGATGATACGTATCAGTTTCATGAGAAAGCTTTCAGCGGAATTATCTATGTACCTGAAGAACTCATCTATCTGTTTTATTTGATATGTATTGCGGTTATCTCAACGGTCTGTAGAGTGGTAGTTGTTACAACACCATTTATAATAGGGCTCGCGGCAATGGCTTTTTTCGGAATGTCAATATTGATTGATGAAGTCAATCTTCCATCAGGTAAGCATGATGCGTTTGTGGAAGATTCATTTAAATTCATAGGTATTGTCTTGTGGACAGTCTATCACTTTAAGTCTGCATTCGGATTTATATCAGATGTTTCCTGGAGAAAAGAAAACTTTAATAAAGAGTAATTATCCCCACTGGCAAATAATACCACCCATCAACATTAATGATACAACCCAATATCCTGCAGTAATAAAAACATATTTCCAGCTCTTCATTTCAAACTGACTATTCAAGCCTACAATTGGTAGCGCTAAAAATATTCCTGTGAAAAAACCATGGACCATTCCATGTTTGAAGGTTCTGAAATTATTGCCATATCTTTCCATTGATGCTTTCAACCAAGCTTGTGTTTCAGGCGATTGGTCACCCATTACCAATGAGGGTAAAGCGTTTTGATGAATAACTATTTGATATAAAACTACCGAAATCATAAGGCTAAACAAGAGGGAGAATCCAATGGTCTTTATCATGTTGCTCTCTTTAGCTTTTTCTTTAGTCATTCCAGTTTCTTTCATCCACGATGTGCCAAATATTTTTTCATTGTACCATATTAATCGAATTACCATCGGAACAAGGGTAGAAGCAAGTAAGATTGCAGGTTTCATAATTTTTTTATCTTTAAATATCTAAATTAATCATTTTATGTTAAAGAAAATTCTACTCGCACTATTTCTGTTTTTACAAGCGTCTGCATTTGCTCAAATTAATGCAGGTTTTCAATTTGATGGTCAGAATAGAAGTTACATTGTTTATACGCCAGCAAGTTATAATCCCGGTACTCCAGTACCGTTAGTTTTTGTGTTGCATGGTTTTACTCAAAGTGGTCAATCTATAATGAATGTTAGTGCATTTAATAGTGTTGCCGATACGGCTAACTTTATTATTGTTTATCCAAATGGTATTTCAAATGCGTGGAATATTAATGCGAATTTGCCAGGAGCGTCAACAGCAAATGATGTTGGATTTATAGAAGCATTGATTGATACTGTCAGTGCTAATTATTCGATTGATCAAAATAGAATTTATAGTTGTGGGTTTTCAGCAGGTGGTTTTATGAGTCATATGCTGGCTTGTAAATCATCGCGATGTTTTGCTGCTATTGCTTCTGTTGCTGGTACTATGACAGATAGCGTTTACAATTCTTGTGTGCCTTCTTATAATTTACCAGTTCTGCAAATACATGGAACCTCTGATGCTATTGTAAGTTTTAATGGAGGCTCTGGAAATAAATCGGCAGGTGAGGTAGTTGATTTTTGGAAAAATTATAATGGCTGTAATGTTAACCCAATAATTACACCGTTGCCTAACACAAATTTACTGGATAATTCTACTGTTGATTTACTGGATTATTCACCGTGCTTGAATAATAACTTAATTCAAATGCTTAGAGTAAATGGTGGCGGACATCAATGGCCTGGCACATCTAGTTTGCTAGGAGGATTAGGTACTATCAACAGAGATATTAAAGCCTCTGCAGAAATCTGGAATTTTTTCAGAGGTAACGCTTGCAATTCAACAACTCAAGGAATAAATACTTCAACTTCAAATTGGATTTATTTGCAACCTCTTTCAGATAATAATTATTTGCTAAAAGGCTCCGTTACTAATGCAGTTTTTCAAGTGTACTCAGCAAATGGACAACTAATCGATTCACAAAATGTTTCATTGCCTTACACGATGAACTTTAATAATTATCATTCAGGAATGTATTTGATCAATGTCCGTTCAGGAAATTCGCACAATACATTCAAAATTAACAAGCATTAGTCCTTTATGAACCTTTGATTGTAATTGTTCGCCTTGCTATCGCTTGTTTTTAATAGATAAACACCTTTGCTTAATTTGCTATCGTCGATAGTGTAAACGTTGTTAGCAAAACTTCCTGATTCAACTTGTTGCCCGATGCATTTAGTAATACATAGTTTTTAAATTTAAAATCATTCGTTGTTCGATGATTATTTCGAGAAGACAAATTTTATTGGTCGGATAAAGTTCTCGCAGTGTATATTCATTAAATATATTCCGCTATTAGTACTGATTAGTGGAATTGTATTGCTGCTATTGCACGTGCTAAAAATAATTTTTCCTTCTGGATTTATTATATCTATTTTTTGAACGTCATGCAGGTCGCCTTCTAACGTTACTAAACCTGATTTGGAAATATTCGAAATGCGTATTTCGTTTTTTTGATTTTCGCTCAATCCCGATTGAATAGTTGAAACCTGTAATGAGAATGTATCTGTTTCATTACAGCGATATCCAACTAATGTAATCGTGTAAGTGCCTCCTTGCTGATAAACATGAATTGGGGAGCCTGCTGTCGATTGATTACCATCACCAAAATCCCAAAGAACTGAATCGTAATTTGTAGATTGGTTCATTAAGATTATTCCAGTTGATGAACCGTAAGTATAGGTAAAGTTTACATTCATGTCGTAGTTGCCAACATTCCAAAAATTCAAACTATCATAGGCAACTAATTTTGCAGCATTGCGAATATTGGAAGCATCTGTACTATCTAACGTGCTTATAAAAGAAATTTGTGAAGGATTCTTTCTGAATAAAATACTATAAAAAGTACAGGCTGCTGCATAGCTTCCTTCTAAAGATGGGTGGCTCTCATCTGCATTGTAAAGTTCAATATTCGGATAGTTGTTTCTGATATGTCTCCAAACTGCTCCAACAGGAGAAATAATTGCATTGTTATTATTCGCCATTTGCATATAACGCAAACGTAATAGGCTGTCCATTCCCGAATAAGTACATACAGGAGGCCAATTAGGACAATTGCTGGCATCACCATTTTTTCGTCCCCATGTCATGTAAAATACAGTTTCAGTACATGAATTAGCAACATTGATTAATGAGTCTAACGTTATCGCATAGGGGTAAACGGATGTTTGCACTTGTGATAATGGAAACGAGGGAAGCTGACTTTGTTCTTGCAAGACTACAAAATCAAAATTGCCTTGTGCAATTTTTTGTAAGGTGGTTGAATTAGTGCTATGTAATTGTAAAGTAGAGCCTCCAATACAATTGCTATCATAAATCACGCTATCACCTGCTGATTGTGCCACATTTGATAACAACGCAGGTAAATCATTCACATACGTGTAACTGTTGCCTATGAATAGTACTTTTTTAATCTGTTGTTGAGCAATTGAGTAATTAGCAACCAACAATAAAAGGAGTAGCGATTTTATTTTCATGACGATACAAAAATAAAAAAGGGGATGCATTTCTACATCCCCTTTAAAGATTATTTCAAATTAATTATTTGCTGAAATATAAACGAGTAATGAAGATAC
>CALQOD010000084.1 GCA_943332105.1 Chitinophaga pinensis
AACGCTTGGTGTTGTTGGTGATGTACCAACGGTTACTGCTAAACTTCCTGGCGTAGTTCCGCAACTGCTAGTTAAGCTAATTCCAACATTACCCGATACTGCTGTTGCACCCCAGGTTGTTGTGATACTATTTGTTCCTTGTCCTGCAGTGATTGTTACTCCTGTTGGTGCTGTCCATGTATAAGTTACTCCCGCTTGCGCAGTAACGCTATATATTACTCCCGTTTGATTTCTACAAACAGAAGATGACCCAGTAACGCTTGGTGTTGTTGGTGATGTACCAACGGTTACTGCTAAACTTCCTGACCTAGTTCCGCAACTGTTAGTTAAGCTAATTCCAACATTACCCGATACTGCTGTTGCACTCCAGGTTGTTGTGATACTATTTGTTCCTTGGCCTGCTGTGATTGTTACACCTGTTGGTGCTGTCCATTGATACGTTGCACCTGTTTGTGCTGTGATACTGTAAACTACTCCTGTTTGATTTAAACATACAGCCGCTGACCCTGTTATTGTCGGGGTTGTTGGGGCTGTCCCTACCGTTACACTTAAACTTCCTGGTGTTGTGCCACATGTATTTGTAACCGATACTCCTACAGTTCCTGATACTGCTGTTGCACCCCAGGTTGTTGTGATACTATTTGTTCCTTGGCCTGCTGTGATTGTTACACCTGTTGGAGCTGTCCATGTATACGTTGCACCCGTTTGTGCTATGATACTGTAAACTACTCCTGTTTGATTTAAACATACAGCCGCCGATCCTGTTATTGTTGGGGATGTTGGGGATGTACCAACGGTTACTGCTAAACTTCCTGGCGTAGTTCCGCAACTGTTAGTTAAGCTAATTCCAACATTACCCGATACTGCTGTTGCGCCCCAGGTTGTTGTGATACTATTTGTTCCTTGTCCTGCAGTGATTGTTACTCCTATTGGTACTGTCCATTGATAGATTGCGCCTGTTTGTGCCACAACACTATAAACAACACCTGATTGATTTCTACATAACGATGTACTTCCTGCAACGTTACCTACAATTGGAATAGAAATAATATTTACAATCATCGTATCTGTTGCAGCCACACAAGGGCCATTTCCATCGGGATCGTTGGTAGTTAAAATTAGTCGCGCAAAACTAGCTGCGATTTCAGAAGATGAAGGCGTATATGTAATATTTAATGATGTATTATTTGGTGCATAGGCTCCTGTTCCTCCACTCCATGTTTGGCTACTTGCTGAACCACCAATGGTTGCAGCAATTGATGCATTTGTATTGTAGCAAATTGATTTATCAGTACCAGCATTTGCTGTTGGTGCATTCGTACATACACTACAGTTAGTTACAACAATAGTAGACGTATCATTAGCAGTACATCCTGCAGCTGTCGTGTAGTAATAAGTAATTACATATGTTCCAGGACCTACTGTTGCAGGATTGAAAGTGTTATTGCTTACTCCTGGCCCAACATAACTACCACCTATAGGAGATCCTCCGGTTAATAAAAATGATGCTAAAGTATTACAAACAGGACTCAACGATGCAAAAGCTACAGTTGGTAAAGGATTAACCGTATAAATCTGTGATGCACTACGAGTACATCCTACCGTATAAGTTACAGTGTAGGTTATTGTCTGAGAACCAAAGGCAGGATTGAAAAATCCATTTGATACGCCAACACCTGAATACAAACCTCCTGATGGAGAACCACCTGAAAGTTGTTGCAAAGGTGCATTATCACAAATTGGAGAAAAAGCATTTAGTGTGACATTTTGAGGAGTAATAACAGTAACGGCGGCACTTCCACTTGCAGATCCAACGCAAGTAGCATCGCTCATTGAAGTCAGCGTATATGTCGATGTTGCTGAAGGAGTAACGATTAAATTATAACTAGCGGTAGCAATACCAGTTAATGTACTTGAAGTAGTACCGTTGGTATAGGTTAAAGAAAACGGAGCTGTTCCGGTAAAGGTAACTGGAATGCTTACGGCATTTCCTGTGCAGGTTGTGTATGAACCAGATGTTGTTGCACTAGGATTTGAGCATCTATCGGTAATGCATATACTAAAAGTTCCTGCGCTGGTTGAATCAGTCCAAACTCTCAAAATATAATCAGCCTGCGGATTTAAACCTGTTATTGATTTAGTTCCAGTTCCTGGATTCCAGCAGCTAACTTCAACCCCTCCACACTCAAATAATAACTGTGCTTTTACATTCACAGCTGTAATTGCATTAATTGTTAAATCTACATCACTAAAGCTACCTGTATTAAACACGAACCAAACATCGCCTTTCAGTAAAGAAGCATCACATGTTGCAGCATCCGTATTTCTAGTTGCATAGTTATTTAAAAATGTCTGTGTATTTGTTGCACATGACAAAGGCGGGTTAACAGTTAATCTTATTGCGTTTGCACAATTATCATTATTTGGAGCAACAGGACACATCGTTGTTTCATAAACACATATATCCATTGTGCCAACTGCAAAAGGCATGTAGGTCCAAACACGAACATAATATGTCTGACCTGCCACATATTCATTTTGACACATTGAAATTTCAGGCATTGCAGTTTGCTGACCGTTAACAATAACATTATCATCTCCGCATTTAAATTGATATGCTGTTCCTCCTGGACAGCCAGTCCAAACTTCCATTACCCAATCATTATTGGTTCCCGCTTGCGTGGTAATTACTAACTTTTTTCCGTTAGCTGGAGCAACGAACTTAAACCATTTATCATTGGTGGCTTGATTACCATTAATGTCAGAACAAAATGAAGTCGGACCATTAATGGAAATACCTGTAGATACCGTAGTATAACTACAGGTAGCAAGTGAGGATGCTATTGTTAACGTTGGAGCTGTAGAACAATCTTCTCCAGGCCCACCGGTAGTAAAACTATATGGACCCACATTTAAACTGTTATTGCCAGTTCCACAACTTTTCTGAACATAGTAGCTATAAGTAGTTTGTGATAACAATCCAGATATTGATAGTGAATTTGTTGTTGTAGTGGCAATTGTTCCCGTTCCAGGTGTAAATCCAGCAGGACCATACTCAACTGTGAATGTGCCTCCTGTTATTGGATTAGTCCAAGTTAATGTCGCACCGCTAGAAGTAATTGGTGCTGCACTTAAACTTGTTGGTGAAGGACATGAAGTTGGAGCGTATCTGAAAGTCAAACCTGAAGCTGGCAATAATGTAGTTGACACACCACATGTAGAAGTATTAGCCGTTCCATTTATTGATGTTGCCCATGTATTAGTTCCAGTTACTACCGAGCGATTTTTAATACTTGTTGGATAAGTGTTGTTTGCACCTCTCAAACCAACCTGATACGAACCTGCTGTGTAGGTTCCTGTAGTAAAGTTATAAATTACATCTATTGCATTTGATGTTTCATTCAATACAATTTGGAAATTCATTGCGGTAGAAAATGTAGTACCGCTTTGTGCTAGAGGTTTGAAGTTCTTATATTGAATTACGAATTTCCTATTCGGAGTTACTCCTAATGTTTGGTAACTAATAGAACCCGTTTGAGCAGCATTACCTGTGACAAAATAAGCATTTAAATTTCCGCCAACGGCTGATATTGCACCTGCGTATGCTGTTGTTGCAGATAAAGGGGTATAGCTTGTCGTTGTAGGAGCGGTAGCTCCTAAAGTGATATAACCATTTGTACTAACTGTACATCCAGTATAAACAACACCATCATATGTAAAGTTAAATGGAATTGTACCGTTAGCCAGCGTATAATTATTATCATCTAGGGATGTCGTTCCTGTTGTTGCCGTTGCTGTAGCTAAAACAGTTGCACCAGTCAACTCGGTATACATGCCAGTACTCCGAATAAAATCATAAAGACTTACTTGTGCTTTAGTGATTTGACTAATTCCTAAAAGAAAAAAAGCCGTAATTAAAAATTTAGTAGATAGTTTACGCATAAAAAATAGGTTTATAATAGTAAATAGGTTTATAATAGTAAATAGGTTTTTGTGAGCTACTGATAAGCCACAGAACGATTAAAAATATTTCTTTTATTCGTTTTTAATATTAGAATTGTTTTGGTTATTCAAACTTCGCTGATAAGAATTTGGCGCAGTAAAGTTATACGAAACACCTCCCAGGGGTAGTTGAACCGGATTCTTACTCCACGTCTCTATTGAATTACGATGATTAATTACAATATAGTATGATCCGCCGGAATACAAACTTGGAAAAGAAACTAAAGCATTTCCGTTTACATCCAATACCGTTCTTCTTGTTGTAACATAATTATAAGGGTAAATATTTGAATAAAGAGATACGCTGATTGTATCTGTAGTCAAGGGGGCATTTGCTGCATCAGTAACCGGATTAAGCGTACTATTTGAGGCATAAAACCCTTCAATAAATAATTTTATACTTAAATTACAAGATGCCGTTGCAGCACCAACACCATAAGGATTAGACGTTGATAAAAAGCAACCTGCTGAATTAGTCAATTTTATAGATCCAGTGGTTGCACCTGATGGAACAATAGCATGAATTGACAGGTCATTTACAACTGTATATTGTATCGCTTGTGTGCCATTAAATTTAATATCATTGACCCCTGTAAAATTATATCCAGAGATTCCAACATCGGTCCCAATTGGACCAGTTGATGGAGTAAAACTTGTAATTACCGGAGCATTTACGACTGTAATTGTACTCGTAGCAGATCGTTGACAACCACTTCCAAGCCCGTATGTATAGGTGACATTAAAAGTTCCCACACCTGAAAGGTTCCCAAAGAAACTTCCAGACTGAACAAAAGATCCACTATATGTGCCACCAGAAGGACTCCCTTGCGTTAACAACTTTGACGCATTACTACATCCGATACCAAGGTTAGATAAACTTACAACAGGAGGTGCAGACACATTAATTATTGCAGTTCCTGAAACAGTTCCACTACAATATGGACCAGAAACACTAACTAACGAATAATTTTTTGAAATGCTTGGTGATAAATTTATGTAATAAGGTGATGTTGATGTTGTGATACTACTATTGGTTGTGCCATCGGTATAAACAAATGTCCAAGGAGCATACCCAGTCAAATCAACTTTGGCTTGAACAGAAGCACCGGCACAAATAGAATACGAACCACTTATAGCTGCCGTTGGTGCATCACACTGATCTGATAAACACAAGTTAAATGTTCCTGGAGTTCCGGTAGCCGGAGTCCAAACCCTTAAAACATAGTCAGCCGAAGGATTTAAACCGTTAAGAGAATAGGTTCCATTTGCATTTGATATACATTGAATTTCAAATCCACCGCATTCGAAAACCAAAGCTACATTTAGACCAACTGCAGTTCCAGGGGAAATAGTTAGAAACAAATCACCATAATTTGCTGTGTTAAACTTAAACCATACATCTGAGTAGCCAGCAGTTGCTGCATCACAAGATTGTGCTACAGCAGTTGAAACAGTTGCATTTAAATTAGTAAAGGTTTGTCCATTAGCAGGACAAGTTTGTGGAGGATTTACAGGGATATAAGTTGAAGATGCACACTCATCATTAGACGGAGGCAGCGGACAAGCAGTGGTAGTATATACTGCTAATCCGCAATTCCCTGAGACATTACGAGAATAGGTCCAAACACGAACATAATATGTTGCTCCCGGAGTATACTCATTCTGACATAATGAAATTTCAGGCATAAATCCATTTACATCATCAGCACAACGATAGGCATTGATATTTGCCCCAGGACAATCTGTCCATAATTCCATAACCCAATCGTTAATAGTTCCAGCTTGTGTAGTAACAACAAATTTCGAATTAGCAATGCTAGGAGCGATAAATTTAAACCATACATCATCATCACCAACTTTGCCAATGGAATCTGAGCAAATATTATTGGGCGCGTTTAACGAAACGCCAGAATTTGCAGTCACATATGTTAATGATCCTGAACTGATTTGTAATGAAATATTTGAAGCCGTCAAACAATCTTCACCATCTTTCCCGGTGGTAAACGTGAAGCTTTGTAGCGAACTTGAATCACTTACACTACAAAACTGTCTGACGTAAATTTGATAAGAAGTTTGTGCTGTTAAACCTGTTAAATCAATGGTATTTGTAGTAAGTTCTGTTTTTGATCCACTCCCTAACGTAAATCCATTAAGCCCATACTCGACTTTATATTTTAACGCACTCACTGCTGGTGACCACGAAATTGTGGCTTTGTTTTTTGTTACATATGTTGCTTCAAATGCCGAAGGTGCCGGACAATTTGGAGGAGCAAATCGAAATAAAATATTATTAGGATTTAATGTACCACCAAGATTACAATCCGATGTATTTGCGGATCCCGATACTGAATTTAACCAGCTGGTATGAGTCCCAGATATTACACTTCTATTCATCACATTAGCAGGGAACGTATTATTAATACCTCTTAATCCAATCTGCATTTTATTTCCTACCGCAGTTGCTGAAAATGCTGTCCCTACATTACCATAACAAAACTCAATTGCATTTGATGTTTCATAAAGTTTAACTTGGAAATTTAAATAATTCACTAGTGTTGTTGCGCTAGACCATGGACGCATGAACTTCCATTGAACGACAAATATCCGATTTGGTGTTGTTCCAGTTACTTGATACCTTATCTCAGAATTTTTTGTAACATCAACTGCATTATAGAAACCATTTAAATCGTTGCCCATAGGACATAAAACACCACTAAACGCAGAATTATCTGACAAAGGAAGGTTAAGAGATACACTCGGAGACAATGAACCTAATGTAATAAATCCATTTGAACTAACATTTAGTCCAGAATAGTAATTGTTTTCAAATTTAAAAGAGAATGGAATAGTTCCCGTTGGTAGATTATAAACTGCTTTATCGAGCGAAGGAATATTTCCAGTTGTTGCCGTAGTGACTCCTAAAACAGTACCTCCGGTTATTAAATTAAAAGTATTAGATGCGCTAGTAAATTGGTAGGTGGAAAGCGTCTGTGCATTAGAAACAGATGGAACAACTAAGTAAATCAAACTAAAAAAAACAAAAAGAATTTTAACAAAATTCCCATTTGAATTTTTTTTATTAATGCATTTAATTGGGGCGTATGACATAGCTATACTATATTAAAGCTAAAAATACAAAAAACAACTCTTTAAAAGCAAATTTAAATCACATTTTAAACTAAATTATTACAAAATAATAATCGCCTTGTTTTCATTAAAATTATTTTTAATACATTTGCGCCTCCATAAACCAAATTGGCGAGGTAGCTCAGCTGGTTAGAGCGCAGCACTCATAATGCTGAGGTCGCGGGTTCGAGCCCCGCCCTCGCTACAAAGATTTACTTCTTTTGTTTTCTATTTTGTAATTAAGTAAAGTTTTTCTTGCATTCAGATTTTTACCGCCTTAAGTTTGTTAATCAAGGAAAAAAATCTATTATTTATGGAAAAAAAAGTACAATTGGCTTTATCTATTATTGTTTTAATGGTTTTAGCATCTTCACCTCTATTCGCTCAAAGCTGTAATCCAAATGTACCTATCGATGGTGGATTAAGCGCTTTATTAGTTGCAGGCGCCGGATATGGCATCAAAAAGATCAATGAGAAGAAAAAAGAGAAATGATTCTCTTTAAAAGAACTAAAAAAGGTTAGCAAATGCTAACCTTTTTTTATTTTTACACATACAATAAGAGCACTATGATTAATTCTCAATACAAGATTGTGTTATCATTTATTATAAAAGCAATTTTATTGTATGTTGCTTGGTTTATTTTTTATGACTTTGTAATAACGCCATCGAATTTTAATACTTGGCTAAATCATCGCGTTGCATTTGATGCAAGTGTTTTTTTAAATTTATTTGGCTATTCTTCATCCATCAAACCTGGTAATCATCAAATTTTAATTACTATTAATGCGATTAGTATGGTTGGCGTAGGTAATCCATGTAACGGACTAGAGTTATTTGCTTTGTTTGGCGGATTCATAATTTGCTTCCCAGGTAATACTAAGAATAAATTATGGTTTATTCCTACAGGAATAATTATTATACATATCATCAACTTAATCCGTGCAGGACTACTTGCTCTTATTCAATTCTACAATCCAAAATATTTAGAATTCAACCATCATTACACTTTTGTACTCATCGTATACGGAATTATTTTCGGGCTATGGATTTTATGGGTTAACAAATTAGCAATAATTAAAAATGAAAAATAATCTTTGGTCATTAAACAATTTATATGCGTTACTGATATTTTTTGTTATGCTGTTTTTCGGATGGAAGAGAGAAGATCAATTAATAGTATTAAACAAAAGCGGATTTCAATTTTTAAACAAGTATCCAAAAACAGAAATTACAAATTACAATAATGAAATTGGAAATCTTTTAAATTTTAACATTTCACCCAAATTACAATCATCCGTGTTTTTCAGTCTGATATATATCGTTTTAAGTTATCTTATTATAGTATTTTACTCTAATGATAAATACTTAGGAAAACTAATCGTTTTTTCCTATTTAATTTATATGGTTTTGTGTTTTGTATTCATTACAATCTACAATTTACATGTTGACTATAGGCTAAGTTCGGGATTAGCGCATTACTTAGAAGATTTATTTTTATCTCCAATAATATTAATGGCCTTTGTAGCAATCTATCATTTAAAGGAAAAGTTAAATGATAAAAGCAATTAATTACTTCTTGCCTTTTTAATAAAAATGTTATTTAAAATCGCCCAGAAATAATGAAAATCTGTTTTAATTGGCGACTTCTTATACTCATTTAGATATTTTAATTCAGATTCAATAATTTCCTCTAGCGTTTTAGGCATATCTACATAAAAAGGAGGCAGCAACCCAGGCTTAGAGTCGATTCTCTTTTCTTGTAGTTCTTTTGTGTATAAAGAATAATAATGCTTACTCAGTGGACGAACACCTACTATTTTTATATCGCCTTTAATAAGATTGATTATCATTGGTAATTCATCAAGCCAAAACCTCCTCATAAATTTACCCCACCTTGTTATTCGAAAATCATCTGCAAATTTTCCCCCTTCGGTTAATTTATTAGTTTCATAAATATACTCCTGTAAGTATTCAGCATAGGGATACATCGATCTGAATTTATAAACATTAATAATCTTACCATCTTTACCAATTCTTCTCATTGAGATCAAAGGGCCATACGAAGGATTTAAATCATAAACAGGTGCTTTTTCCTTCTGAGTAACAAAGTAAAGTTTATTATTAATCTCCTTTATTTCCAAAATGCTAAAACCACATGAGAATAATCTCCCAAGCGCTTCCGCTTTTGACATTGCACGGTTTCTGCCATCGGTAATAAAAAAATACAGTTTTTTAAAAACAGGCAACTTAGGCCAAACTCTTTTTAGTATGAAATCTACTGCTAGATATAATTGCGCAATTACTGGTGGAAATTTTCTTTTAATTCTATTTGATCTTTGCTCATGCGTTTCTACACACCCTATGTAAATTCCACCATTAGGAATCTTTTCGTTTATTGCTTCTTGAAATTTATTAATAAACCTTATGTCATTAATTTTTTTCAAATTAATTACTGAATTTACTGTTAAATGGTCAAGGTTTAAAACATTAAATGCAGTTGTAGTCATCATCACCTTAGTCTGGCTAGAGTTAACATCCACATATTTGTTAATTATTTTACTTACTTCAGGAGCAAAGCCCTTTAATAATTCAGAATTTATCATAAAGTCTACTCATGCAAACTACAACAATCATTTCCCTTTTCCAATTAAATTAGTCGAACAGTTGTAATTTAATGGCTAAAATATCAAAATAACTAATCACTTTTTTTTAATTATGTAACGGTTTTAAGCACTACTATAAAATCAGTTGTATTTTTTCTAGATTTTATTCGATGAAATCAAGTAAAACAATCTAAATCCGAAAAGTATCAAACCTGCCCCAGAGACTTTATTAAGAATGGAAATAAATCGCACAGTCATAACCTTTTTAAGACTAATGGCCATTGCACCTTTCAATAAGTCAGTTATAAAAATAGTTGCAAGTGTTGAACTAAAGAAAATAATGGTATCGCGAAGATTGCTTGTCTGACTAACCACCAACGTAGTGCTAATGCTAAGCCAAAAAAGCAAAACAAACGGATTTAAAGAATTCATTACAAATCCTTTAATTGCTTCTAAAAACAGATCTAGTTTGCCAATATCGGATTCAATTTTAATATCTTTTGGGTCTTTGACTTTTTTAATAATCGAAGACAATCCAAAAGCGATTAAAACTACACCCCCAACTAATGCGACCAAATATCGATTTTCATTAATGAATCCAACTAACGATTTACTAAACTCAATGATTGTAATAAAAAAAGCATCACTCAGCATTACTCCAAATGCAAAATAAACAGCAGACCTAAAGCCATTTTTAATGCTAATGTTAATCAGCATAAAAAACACTGGGCCTATCATTAATGCCATGATTAAACCTAACCCTATACCCTCTATTATTTGATTAAACATTTCCTTTAAAATGCTAATATATTTATTATTCCCATATCACTTGACTTTTGCTGAGATTAACTACTTTTGAACCAATGAAAAAAACCAGTCTTTACGTCCTAATTTTAATAGGTATTAGTGCATTTTTAACATCATGCGATAATACACTTAATATTTTAGATAACTATAGAGAAACTCCAATTGTTTATGGATTACTAAATAAAAATGATTCTGCTCATTTTATACGAATACAAAAAGGCTTTCTTGGAGAAGGCAACGCATTACTAATGGCCCAATATCCTGACAGTATCTATTACGATACCGCCGCTATTGATGTATACATTTACAGTAAAATAAATGGAGTAGCTACAGATACAATAGTTTTGCTTCCTAATTATAGTAAAATAAAAGACGAAGGTTTATTTACAGATGAAAAACATCATTTATATCAATTATACCTTCAAGAAAGAATTAATGGAACTATCAATTTAAAGCCTTACTTCAAGCTAAAATCCGACGCAAATTATAAATTAGAAATAAAAAACCAACAAACTAATCTTATTACAAATGCAACAACAGAATTAGTTGAAAGTATTAGTCAGCTAAGTTTATTCCCATCTTCTAAAATCAACCTTGCATCTGATTATCCATATAATGTTAAAATTGGTTCTGCAAAAAATGGAAAAGTTTATGGTTTAATTATGCGTTTAAAATACAAAGAGTTTAAACCTGGAGCAATAGTGGGGACTGATAAACATGTCGATTATAACATCGACAATTTATCAAGTACGACCACTAATGGAGGCCAAATATTAACTTTTCTTATTGACGGACCTTCTTTCTTTGGATATTTAAAAGAAAGAATCCCAAAAGACAATACAGTAACAAGGCCGATAAGTTCTGTAGCAGCTGACTTTATTTTTACTGTTGGTACACAAGATTTGTATAATTACATCCAAGTTAATGCCCCCGCAAATACTGTAAATTACATTCCTGAGTACACGAACATGAGCAATGGAAAAGGCATTTTCACGAGCAGATGGTCGAGTACCGTTTCTAATATGAAATTTAATACTCCTTCACAAGATTCGCTATTAAACGGCAAATATACAGTCGGTATTTTCAACTAGTAATATAAGACTTTTTGTCACACTGTCAGTTTTCAAATTGGAAGATTGTGATTAATTGTCACATTTTTGACATCCTATTTCAATGGCATATTGATTGACTACGAGGTCGAAAATTATTTAAAACTAAATAACAAACATATGAGAAAAGTAATTGGAATTGACCTAGGAACCACTAACTCGTGCGTTGCTGTGATGGAAGGAAACGAGCCTACAGTAATCGCAAACAGTGAAGGTCGAAGAACAACACCGTCAATGGTTGCCTTTATAAAAGATGGCGAACGCAAAGTAGGAGACCCTGCGAAGCGACAGGCAATAACAAACCCCAAGCATACTATACAATCTATAAAGCGATTTATGGGTGAATCATTTGACAAAATGTCGAAGGAAATTTCAAGGATGCCCTATGAAGTAATAAAGGGCGATAACAATACCCCTCGTGTTAAAATAGAAGATCGTTTATATACACCTCAAGAA
>CALQOD010000085.1 GCA_943332105.1 Chitinophaga pinensis
AGTTAAGGACCTCTCTAAATCTCTCCGAAGGAGAGACTTTAATTCCTAAATACTCCTCTCCTTTGGAGAGGCAGGGAGAGGTCAAAAAATTTTTCGGTCGATTGTAAATACGGTAATGGCGTAGAAGCCCTTGGTCCCTGAGGCGCTCGAAGGGCAAAGGGCGCGGTTTCGTAATTTATGTCCATACGCAAACACCAGCTCTCAAATAATCAACTATTAGAACATAGTCGTTATTTCTTCTGTATCATCAAATAGAATTAATTGTTGAATTTTTCATTGCACTCTTGGCGCTTCGAGACCCTCAGCGACCGAAGAGCGCTAGTTTTTATAAAAACTCATTTCCTGTATATAATCCGCTACGGCCTTGGGCAGAAAAAAGTGAACGTCTTTTTTATTTTTAATTGCATTGCGAATCATCGTAGAGGAAACTTCCATGATTGGAGCATCAATCCATTTTACGCGTGCGTGATTTTTTAAGTCGCCACCATCACTTTCATTTCTCGGATATACATACAACGCATGTTCTTCTAAAATGAGTTCATAGTTTTTCCATTTGTGAAAGGTCTGTAAATTATCTGCACCCATAATTAACGCAAACTGATGCGTAGGAAATTTTTCTTTCAGATACGTTAACGTATGTATCGTATAAGAAGGCTTTGGTAAATCGAATTCTATTTTTGATGCTTTGATTTTTGGATAATCACCAATGGCCAATTCCACCAAAAGAAAACGATGGTAATCTTGTAATAATCCTTTGGCAGGCTTCAGCGGATTTTGAGGCGATACCACCATCCAGATCTGATCGAGGTCGGAATACTCGGCTAAATAGTTTGCAATCATCATGTGTCCGTTATGCACAGGATTAAATGAACCGAAATACAAACCTATTTTCATGTTATAATTTTATTCTGCTTCGTCAGGCTCCGGAAATTCTTCCTCTAAAAATGCAAGGACTTTTTCTTCTGCTTCCTGAATAGCTTTTTGTAAATCGATATTTACAATTACATGGTTGAATTGAAAAGCTGCGTGCATCTCTTCTTCTGCTTTGTCTAATCGTTTGCGTAGCGACTCTTCATCTTCTGTAGCACGCGCCACCAAACGATTATGCAATTCATCTACCGATGGAGGCATCACAAATACATCTAGTAATTGTCTTCCGTAGTTCTTACGAATATTCAACCCTCCTACTACATCAATATCAAACAAAGCTACATTACCTTCATTTAATATTATATCAACTTCTGATTTTAAAGAACCATAGTAACGATCCTTATATACTTCTTCCCACTCTAAAAATTCGTTATTCGTAATTTTAGCTCTGAACTCTTCCGGCGATAAAAAATGATAATCGATGCCATCTGTTTCATTCTCACGCTTAGTGCGAGTAGTTGCTGAAACGCTAAAACGCATCATTGGAAATTTCTTCAACAAGTGATGAACAATGGTTGTTTTACCACTTCCCGAAGGACCACAAAATAAAATTAACTTATGTTGATAGTTCGAATTAATTTTCACAGTATGTTCGCTAATTGCTCTTTCAGTTTTTCTAATTCATCTTTCATCTCTACTACGATGCGTTGCATGTTAGCATCATTCGCCTTTGAACCAATCGTGTTAATCTCACGACCAATTTCCTGTGTGATGAATCCTAATTTTTTTCCGTTTGCTTCTTTCGAGTTCATTGTTTGAAGAAAATAATCACAATGACTTTTCAAACGTACTTTCTCTTCGGAGATATCTAACTTCTCGATATAATAAATCAGCTCTTGCTCAAAACGATTAGTATCGATGTTTAACTGATCTTTTAATTCATTCACTGATTTATGTAAACGTGCACGCACACTTTCAATACGTGCCTGCTCGTATTGTTCTAATTGCGGAACTGCATTTTCAATCGCATTTAATCGTTGAGTAACATCCTGCTCTAATACATTTCCTTCATTGCTTCTGAACAAATTAAATTGCTCAACAGCTGACTGAATTAATGCTTTTAACTGCTTCCACTGCGCTCCGTCCATTTCTGATTTTTCAGAATTCAGCACAGCAGGTAATTTTAGAATAGCATCTAACATATTATCATCCGACATTCCTGTTTCAGTTGCCAGCGATTTTAAATCTTCGTAGTAAGCTAAAAATATTTCTTTGTTTACTGTACTGCGTTTTGCTAATTCGTTATTATCGATGCTCACGTTTAAATCAGCTTTACCACGCTCGAGCAACTTACCCACATCTGCACGTATTTCTAATTCTTTATCTCTGAATTGAACCGGCAAGCGAACATTTAACTCGAGGAATTTACTGTTTAATGATCTGATTTCAACAGTTACGGATTGCGTTCCAACAGTGCCTTTTGCACTCCCGTAACCTGTCATTGATTTTAGCATAGTGATTTTTTTAAGCGTGACAAATTTACTGAAAAAATATGGATGATTATTGCCCTGCTTTAACGGAGGTGTGCGTAGAAAAATAGACTCCCATAAAGATGAATACAGCAGAAATAATATGAACTAATGAAAGACTATCTTTCCCAAGAAGAATAGCAATTCCTGCAGCTAAAACCGGTTGTAAATAAATGTAAACACTTACTACGCCAGGACTTAATTGTTGTAATGCAAGCGTATTAAATAAGTAAGCGAAAAAGGTTGTTCCAATAACAACAAATGCTGTTGCCCACCATATTTGAGGAGTGAAAGTAGTAAGATCAATTTGTTGTAACTCCTTAAATGAAAATGGGAAAACCATAAAAGTTCCGAAGAAGAAAACATATTTCATCAACGTATAGGGAGAATACTTTTTCATTAACGGCTTTGCCATTACCAGAAATATGGAGAAGGAAATAGCATTAAATAAAATACAAAGGTCGCCAGCAACACTTGTTTGCACATGCACATTTCTACCGGCATATTTAATCAGCACAAAAGCACCGGCTAGTGCAGAAACGACCCCTACAATTCGCTTTGATGGAATTTTTTCACGAAGTATAAGTGCAGAAAAAACTAATACAAACACCGGACTAATTACCATTATCAATCCTGAGTTAATGGGTGAGGTAAGTGAGAGTCCTTTGAAGAACAACAACTGATTAATAGCAACACCAAACACAGCGCAATAAAACATCTTGATAATATCATTGCGTTCTACTTTTTCTTTAGGAGTAAATAAAGAAACAATCCAGAATAAAATAGTGGCTGTAATGACGCGAATAGAAATAAATGCGAATGGCTTGATATAATGGGGCATCACAAATTTAGCAATGCTATAGTTAGCCCCGTAAATAAGGTTTGCTGTTAGAACTGCTAGATGTGCTTTGGTATTCGACTTCATGCAAGTGCTGCCTTAGCATCGCTGACGGCTTTCTCCGAATTTCCAATAAATATTTTGTCATTAACTATGATAACCGGTCGTTTTAAAAAAGTATATTCAATCAAGATATATCTTCGGTAATCCTTCTCCGTTAGTTGCATTTCATTTAAGCCCATTGCCTTGTACTTTTTAGCAACTTTACTAAATACCGTTTGATAAGAGCCAGCGAGATTACGCATTAAATCAATTTGCTCTTCTGTTATTTTTTCTTTTTTAATATCTTGAAGTATCACATCAGCACCAGGATTTAGCTCCTTCAATATACGAGTACACGTATCGCAAGTACCTAAATAAAATATGATCTTCATATTAGAATATTTTTTCTGATACACGCTTGCAGGGCTCTGGATTTCCCATTGTATAAAAGTGTAAGCATGGCGCTTTTGCGTCAACTAACTCCTTACATTGTTGTATCGCCCATTCGATACCTACTTCACGAACCTGATCAGGCGTTTTTGCTTTTTCTACTGCTTCTGCCAAGGCATCTGGAATATCGATATGAAAAATACTTGGAAGAATATTCATCTGTTTACGAGCAGTAAATATTTTAATCCCTGGAATAATTGGAACGGTAATACCTGCTTCACGACATTGTTTTACGAATTCAAAATATTTAGAATTATCATAAAACATTTGCGTTACGATATACTCTGCACCAGCATCTACTTTCGCTTTGAGGTGTTTCAAATCGGTTCTTAAATTCGGCGCTTCAAAATGTTTTTCAGGATAGCCAGCGACACCGATACAGAATTTAGTAGGAGAAACATCTTGTAAATCATCATCGATGTAAATCCCCTTGTTCATACTAACCACCTGATTTACTAAATCGATGGCGTACGCATTACCATCATCTTCCGGCTTAAAGCTTCCTTCACTCTTTATCGAATCACCTCGCAACAAAAGTACATTATCAATTCCTAAAAATGATAAATCGATTAAAGCATTTTCTGTTTCGTCTTTAGTAAATCCTCCACAGATGATATGCGGTACTGCATCAACGTTATATTTGGTCATGATACCCGCACAAATACCTACAGTGCCCGGACGTTTACGAACGGATTTTTTTTCTAATAATCCATCTGCACGTTTCTTATAAACATATTCCTCGCGATGATACGTAACATCAATAAAGCTAGGATTAAACTTCATTAAAGGATCTATCGCATTATAGATATCGGTCATTCCTTTTCCTTTAAGCGGAGGAAGTATCTCGATTGAGAATAATGTTTTACCGTTTGCTTGCTTAAGATGGTCGATTACTTTCATTATAAATTATCATTTCTACACGAGTGCAAATATCTGATTAAAATCTATCTAAAAAAAGAGCGCCCGCTTGTCGGCGGGCGCTCTTTAAAAAGTATTTTGGCTTAACTATAAAATTATCTTTGGATTGTTAAATTTCCAGTTTTAACTGGTGTTTCTCCATCGTTTAAGTTAACGATTACGAAGTAAACGCCATCAGGACAATCGGTTCCTTTAAACACTTTAGTTGTGTTGTTATATCCATCCGCAGAATAAACTTCTTTACCCCAACGGTTAATAATTTGCACGTTATTATTCGGATAACCATCGATATTCCCAATCACGAATTCATCATTCTTGCTATCACCATTAGGAGTGATAATATTTGGAATAATTACTTCACAACCGATAGGCTCTGAAGTAGCACCAATCTTACATAACCCATTTCCGATTGCACGAACTGAGAATGAAGGAATAGCCATCATTGTACCATGTGTTTCTGCTCCGTTAGGAACATTAGCTGCAATCCATGTAGCTCCACCATCTTCAGTCACTTCGTAAGAAACTGATCCTGGTACAGCTGCCCAAGCATATACATACTTGAATGTACCTGTACCCGTTTGACAATCTACAACTGGTGCCGGAGGGAAGTTTTGAACTTGAAGAGTCATATTACCTGTACCAGAGCAAGAACCAGAACCAACAGTTACACTATAAATACCTGCCTGATTTGTTTGATATGTTTGTGAAGTAGCACCAGATATAGCGCTTCCATTTAATGACCACTGATATGCTGCACCAGTGTTGCTAGCATCTAATACTGGGAATGCACCACCTGTACAAATACTATCATTTGTTAATGCTACTGTTAATTGAGAAGTTGTAATGATAACAACATCAAATGATCCTGTACAGCTATTTGTTGCGCTCGTAACTACAACGCTATAAGAACCAGCAGTTGCAGGTTGATATGTTTGAGTAGTTGCTCCTGCGATTGTGTTTCCATCTAATGACCATTGGTACGTACATCCAGGGTTACCAGCGTTTAATAATGGGAATGGATCATTAACACATTGAGAGAAATTTGCAGGTAAGTTATCTGTTGGAGCAGGAATTACATTTACAGCAACTGTATCAGCACCTGAACATCCAGCAACACCTGCTGTAACCACAACATGATAATTACCACCTATTATAACTTGGTATGTAGCAGCAGTTGCACCGCTAATTGGACCATTTTGATCGAACCATTGATAGTTTAATCCTGTTAAGTTCGTATTTAAATTTGGCAATGTCTGTCCAGCGCATACGCTCTGATCAGATCCTAAATCAACAGCAATTACATTATCAATATTTAATATTGCAATAGTATCTACGTTTTGGTACTCAACACCACAATCATCTAATAATCCGTTTCCATCAGTACTAGGATTTGGATTTGCTAATACATAAACAGGACCAGCTGACGTAACATTACCTGTCAATTGAATAGTTAATTGTAGAGATTTTAAAGTACTTCCAGAGCAATCACCAAATGCTGCTGCAATTGGGAAGTTTGTACCTGCTGCATCAACAACAATGAAATCAGATCCATCAGGAGCAATAGAGAAACAATAAACGCTATCTGATAAATCAATTGTGAATTCATTGAATACACAACTTGCAGAATCAGTAATAGGGAATAATGTACTGTTATCAATTTGAACTTGGATATTTACTGTATCAACACCTTCAGGAATTTCAGATCCACACTCAGACAATAATGTATTTCCATCAAATCCTTTCTTCAACCAAACTTTTGTTTGACCTACTGACAATGGATTTAAGAAAGTAATTTGGATTGAATCTGTTAATCCGTTAACACAGTTAATAGGCACTACAGAGATTACTGGATTTGGTGTTCCAAAAGGACCGAATGAACGGAAGTCAGTAGGAATTGCAGAAGAACATTGGAATACAGTATCAAATGCAATAATAACAGTATGCTCATTACAATTAGATAACAAGATACCATTTGTTGTGGCTGTTAAAATTGAATCATTGAACGAAGGTAAAATCGGATTACATTGAGAAATAATGTTAATCTGGATATCACGACGAACTGACCCAATCAAAAATCCATTACGATACTCACTTACTAATACCGCCATTACAGCTACCTGAACTAAATTAGGAAGGAAGTTGACAATACCATTTTGTGAATTAATTGTGATAGGAATAGCAGATGAAAAAGGATTTGTTGCTGAGTAAGGCGGATTTATAAACTGTACTGGCGCTTCGTTACTTGGACATTGAGCAAATGGCTCATCTAATGGATCTACTAATGAGAACACTAATGAATCGCCATCAGGATCTGTAGCACCTTGATCATAAAAGAACGTATTTCCTACGCAGAAACGTGAATAAGATAAAGTTGAGAAAACTGCAGAAGAGTTTGTTGGTGCATATAAGTTATCTAAATGAGCATCAAGAAAAACACCTTGACCACTACCGTTTACTAATGTAGTAATCGCCGCGTTACGGCAGCAAGTACTCCAAGAAAACTTCCAGTCAGAAGCAGCACTTGGTAAGTCAACAATGCCTTCGTAGATATACTGCTCAATGTCTCCTTGTCCACCCGGACAGTTATTAGACGGGAAAGAAATACATGGTGATTGAGGTACTACCGTTGGATTACCAACTAATGATAATGTAGCATTACCTTGTTGGTTTGTTGTTGCTGAATAGTAACAGATATCGTTTGTTGTTGGCATCGTAATACCAGCACAGTCACGATATAATGTTAAGCGCATCAAGTACTGATTAGGTGTACCTGTGTAAATGTAAATAAGATCACCCCCAGCAATGTGAGAGGCCTTAGATACCTGTGGAGTAATTACCATTGTAATCACTGCCAGCATAAGTAAGTTTAACAGTTTTTTCATTTTTTGTCTGTTAGTTAGGTTATAGTTAGTTTGTTATTATCTGAATAAATTGATTGTTCCTTTCTGCTTGAAGCTTTCGCCATCAACGGAGGTGGCAAATATATCGTAAAAATAGGTTCCTGTTTCTGCTTTTTGCACATCATTTAAGGATCCATCCCACATGCAATTGTTAGTATTTCCAGTATATAATCGTTTACCACTTCTGTCGTACACACTTACAGTTAAATCACGGATATCATCCCCGCCAAAAACAAAGTTGTCGTTAATACCATCGCCATTCGGACTAAACGCTGAACCTAAGTCGTTTAAGACAGTTATTATAATGGTGTTTTCTATATTATTTAGCAAGCATTTCACTCCGTAAACTCCAGGCTTAGTAAATACATGCGTAACAGATGTCGTCTTGAAAGCAATTGAACCATCTCCAAAATCGATATCCGTATTAGCCCCTGTATTTACAACAAATGTTACACTTAAAGGAGCAAATCCTGTTTTTGTATTAGAAAATAAATTTGCGGTCTCCTGATTTTGAATTGAATAAGCCTTTGAAGTATTGTTGTTGGTTGTTGCAGTTGCATTCGATTTTGGTACAACAGAATTGCTAACTACTTTATTTGAATTTGATGCGTTCTGATTAGAATTTACTACCGCTACATCCGAATTTGCCGTTGTAGTATTCGTATTTTCGTTCGCTGTTTTTTCAGTTGTTGTACTGTTTTCCGTGATCTTATTGTCCGATGAAGGAGTATAACCATCAGGGCTTACCGAATTTGGAACAGCCGTTTTTTGTAATTTTTCATTTGATGGCGTTTCTGTATTTGCTACCGATGTATTTAATTCTGATTTTACAGCTGCAGAGCGACTTCCGATTGTATTATTTTTACTAGCCCAAGGTTTAACCACTAACAGCGTAACGGCAACACCGATAGTAATAACGGCTGCGGCTATCCAGCCTAATTTAGCAGTGATTACTTTAGTAGCCGCAGCAGGGGCCGCAGGACTAGTAATGGATTGCTGAACATGATTCCAAACAGAAGACGGCGCCTCTGGCTCAAAGCCATCGAACGCATCTTTTAATTGGTCTTCAAAATTTTTCATGTTCCTTTTTTATTCGTTAACCGATGATCCGGTAGTAATTGTTTTTTCTGCTATTCTTTTAATCAGTACCGCCTTTGCTCTTGCATATTGCGATTTACTCGTTCCTTCAGATATTGAAAGCATTTCAGCAATTTCTTTGTGCGTAAATCCCTCTATCGCATAAAGGTTAAACACTGCTTTAAATCCCGTTGGCAAGGCGTTTATCACTTCGAGGAGGTCTTTTACGTTGATGTTTTCCATCGTAAATCCATTCTCAGCCGTTTCTTCTACTTCGTCGATGTTTACCCATTGTAGTTTTTGCTTACGCAAATGCTCTAAACAAGTATTCACCACCACTCTTCTCACCCAGCCTTCCAGCGAACCTTCCCGATTAAAAGAACTAATACGCTGAAATACTGTGATCATCCCTTCTTGCAAAAAATCTTCTGCTTCTTCCCTTCCCTTCGCGTATCTTAAACACAACCCAAACATCTTCCTCGAAAACTTATCATATAATGCTTTCTGAGCTGTCGCGTCTGAAGACTTACATCCTGAAGCGATTTGCTCATCGGTCATTGTTAAGGGTGGTTGTAAAGACATAGATGCAATTTTAGCTGGATTGGTTGCATGTCCTTTCCAACTTTTTACTTTTCGCTAAAAATCAGGTAGTTAAATATATCAATCTTTAAAAAGCCAGGCCGCAAGACCTAGCCAAATCAATCCTTTAATGAGGAAAAAGAAGAAGCCAATCAACCCAATTTGTTTTAACCGCGCTTTCCAGTGCTGTTTTTTTACAACTTCGGATGGTTGTGTTTCTTGATTCATGTGGCAAAGATAAAATGGGAAATCATTAACACCAAATGAGTGAACTGGTTTTACTATTTAAAATGATATTTATTGTTAGATTATGATATTCCGATTGCAATACATGTCAACGCTTAATAAAGGATATTAGATTATTCAGTGCTAAAAACCTACCTTTGCAATCCCCATGGAAAACATCCGGAATTTCTGCATTATTGCCCATATCGACCACGGTAAGTCGACTTTAGCTGACCGCTTATTAGAATATACACAAACTGTTTCCAAAAAAGATTTACAAGCGCAAGTGCTTGACGATATGGACCTTGAGCGCGAGCGCGGGATCACAATTAAGAGTCATGCCATTCAAATGAATTATGAATTAGATGGTATAAAGTATGTTTTAAATCTAATCGACACCCCAGGCCACGTAGATTTTTCTTACGAAGTTTCACGTTCTATTGCCGCCTGCGAAGGAGCTTTGTTAATTGTAGATGCGGCTCAGGGAATTCAAGCACAAACAATTTCGAATTTATACCTTGCCTTAGAAAACAACCTGACCATTATTCCGGTCATGAATAAAATCGATTTGCCAAGTGCAGAGCCGGAGGTAGTCAAGGATCAGATTGTTGATTTATTAGGTTGCGAGCGTGACGAAATTATTCCAGCTTCTGGCAAAACTGGGGTAGGGGTACTCGATATATTAAAGGCCATTATTGACCGCATTCCCGCTCCAAAAGGAAATCCGAATGCGCCACTAAAAGCATTGATTTTCGATTCTGTATTCAACAGTTTCCGAGGGATTATTGCTTATTTTAAAATAATTGATGGAGAGATTCGTAAAAATGATCTCGTAAAGTTCGTGGCTACAAAGAGTGAATATAAAGCCGATGAAATCGGGATTTTGAAATTGGAGAAATCACCTCGCGATGTAGTTAAAACAGGCGATGTGGGTTATATCATTTCAGGTATTAAAGAAGCGAAAGAAGTTAAGGTTGGAGATACAATTACAACCATTAACAATCCTTGTGTAGTGGCAATTTCTGGGTTTGAAGATGTAAAGCCAATGGTATTTGCAGGTATCTACCCCGTTGATACCGAAGATTACGAGGAGTTGAGAACAAGTATTGAAAAGCTTCAATTAAATGACGCTTCCTTGGTTTTCGAACCAGAATCATCCGCTGCCTTAGGCTTCGGATTCCGTTGCGGATTCTTGGGGATGTTGCACATGGAAATTATCCAAGAGCGTTTAGAGCGGGAATTCAAAATGACTGTAATTACTACGGTTCCCAATGTTTCTTATCACGCTTACCTTTCTAATGGTAGTGATTTTGTCGTGAATAATCCGAGTGACTTTCCGGATCCAAGCAGAATGAATCGTATTGAAGAGCCCTACATCAAAGCAGCTATTATTACGAAGTCGGAATTTATTGGCCCAATCATGTCGTTATGCATTAATAAACGCGGGATTATTAAAAACCAAAGCTACATAACTACTGATCGCGTAGAGTTAGTTTTTGAAATGCCAATGGCAGAAATTGTATTTGATTTTTACGATAAGTTAAAATCGATATCAAAAGGATATGCTTCGTTCGATTATAATCAGATCGGCTATAGGTCAAGTGATTTAGTTCGTATCGATATCAAATTAAATGGAGAACCAGTTGATGCTTTATCTGCATTGATACACCGTGATAATGCATTTAACTTTGGTAAAAAGATTTGCGAAAAATTAAAAGAGTTAATTACTCGTCAGCAATTTGAGATTGTAATTCAAGCGGCTATCGGAGCAAAAATTATTGCGCGCGAAACAATAAAAGCTTTGCGTAAAGATGTAACGGCTAAATGTTATGGTGGTGATATCTCGCGTAAACGAAAATTATTAGAGAAACAGAAGGAAGGAAAGAAGCGGATGCGTCAGGTGGGTAGCGTAGAAATTCCGCAGCAAGCCTTTCTCGCAATATTGAAACTCGATTAAACTATTCAAGCACTGTAAACGCAGTGCTTTTTTTGTATTTTTATCCTTCGCCAGTTACCCGATGAAAAAATACTTACTTCTATTCCTTCTGTGTTTATTATTTAACACTTCATTCGCACAAACTTTTATTGGTGGCGGTGGAGCAATTCCGGATAATCAAACAGCCATTATTTTTCCACTAACCGCTACGGGTATACCCCAAACAGCATTAGGAAGTAATTTCGGAATTGAATCTGTTTGCTTAGATATTACACATTCGTATGTTGGCGATTTAAATATTTTATTGATTGCGCCCGACAATACCTATATAGAACTCACAACAGGTAATGGAGGTGGTGGGCAAAACTATACGAACACTTGCTTGAGTGATTTATCTCCTAATTACATTTCCTCTGGCAATGCTCCATTTACGGGCAGCTTCCGACCTGAAAGTCCATTGTATGTTGTAAACAACGGTTTAAACCCTAACGGACTTTGGCAGTTATACATAATAGATACTTATCCACAGGATGCAGGTGTTTTAAATAGTTGGTCGATAACCTTCGGACCGAATACAGGACAACCGTTTCCATTTACTTCAAGCAATTTGCCAATCATTAAAATTAATACCATGGGGCAAGCTATTGAAGATGAGCCCAAGATACTAGCTAACATGCAGATTATTGATAACGGTACGGGTATACGAAATTATATTACCGATACGATTTA
>CALQOD010000086.1 GCA_943332105.1 Chitinophaga pinensis
CATTTTTAGCTACCCATTGGTGAGCACCTGCAGGACTTTTAGTTAATTCCCATTCGTAAGAAAATAGGTTTTCGAAATAATTATTCGTCCATTTTGTTGGTTCGTTCGTCCATGTAACTTCTAAACCACTTGTAATTGTATCAAGACCTTTACCACTTTTGTAAGAGCTTATCCAACCGAATCCTTGTTGTTCGATGCTTGCGCCTTCTGGCTCAACTCCAACTAATGCTGCATCACCAGCACCATGCGTTTTACCGAATGTATGCCCACCAGCAATTAGTGCAACTGTTTCTTCGTCATTCATTGCCATACGCGCAAATGTTTCACGAATATCGATAGCTGCCGCTAACGGATCTGGGTTACCGTTAGGGCCTTCAGGGTTTACATAAATTAATCCCATTTGAACCGCTGCTAAAGGTTTTTCTAAATCTCTATCAGCAGTATAACGCTTATCTCCCTTCCATTCGTGCTCGATTCCCCAATAAACATCTTGCTCTGGCTCCCACACATCTTCTCTACCGCCGGCGAAACCAAAGGTTTTGAAACCCATCGACTCCAATGCAACATTTCCTGTTAGTACCATTAAATCGGCCCAAGAAAGCTTGTTACCATATTTTTGTTTGATAGGCCATAATAAACGGCGAGCCTTATCTAAGTTGCCGTTATCAGGCCAGCTATTTAAAGGCGCAAAACGCAACTGACCTGCACCCGCACCACCACGACCATCACCAGTACGATACGTACCGGCACTATGCCAAGCCATACGAATAAAGAAAGGACCATAATGTCCGAAGTCTGCAGGCCACCAATCTTGTGAGTCGGTCATAACTGCTGTTAAATCTTTTTTCACTGCATCTAAATCCAACGACTTAAACGCATCAGCGTAGTTAAAGTCTTTATCCATTGGATTCGATAATGATGATTTTTGGCGAAGCGTATTTAGTTTTAAGCCATTAGGCCACCAATCGTTGTTTGTTGTCCCTACTGATCCTACATGACCAGTACCATGATTAAAAGGACATTTTCCTGTTGATTCCATATTTATAAAAAGTGTTTTTAAAATTTTAGAATTACGAAATTAAGCATAAGAGCAATAACAAATTATTGATCAAGAAAAATTGTTTAAGTACAAAAAAGAAACACGCGAAGACAAAAATTGTTTTTTAAACGCGACCTAAACAATTACATTTTTTTAGACAAAAGCAAAAAGGCAATTACAACGAAAGGCGAAAAATGACTGCGGAAGTAATACTATAAAAAAGCGCGCCAATGGGGGAATGAGATAATGTGCTGATTAATTTGAAAATTTGATGATGTGTTGATTTGAAAATATGCTAATGTGCATATCGAGGGTTCGGGAGTAAATCGGTAATAATAATGGGCGGAGGTTGAGGCTCTTGGTTACTGAGGGCCTCGAAGTACGAAATCCGGCCCTTCGAGAGCCTCAGGGACCTAGCTTTTATAAGGAAGAATTCGCTATAAACGAGGAGCTTGGATAACCTCTATCAAATCCTCTTCTTCAACATACACCTTTGTATATCGCTTTGGAGTTTCTTGATAGCGGTTTCAGACATTGATTGAACAATGCCGTCAGTATAGTAGGTAATAGCCTGATCGTAGCTTTGTTGTTTCTCGTAAACTAGTCCGAACAAGCGAAGCATTTTTTCTTTCTCAATACCAGGAATTTCAAAGCCCTTATTAAGAACAGCAATGGCCCCCGTGTATTTTTCGAGTTGAATTAATAGCTCAGCAAAGTCATAGTATAGTTCAGGGTATAATGGATCAAAACGGAGCGCCTGATTAAAACACTCTTCGGCTTGCGTATAATCAGAAAGGTGTCGTAAGTATAACCGACCCAGTAACGCATTGCCACGTCCATGATTGGGATAACGAATCAACAGCAACGATAGTTCGTTGATGCACTCTTCTACTTGCCCGTCTTTTAATAAGCGGGTAGCCAGATAAAGCTGCTTGTCGGATGCGTTAATCATTTAGCGTTGGTGTACAATTTAGCAACCTGCAATTTACGATAGTGGTAAATGAATTTCTCAAATAGGTGGTGAATGGTCTTTAATTTTGGGTAAACCCTTAGGATTATCCAACGGAACGCTCTCTCCAAAACAGACAATACAAGAAGGCAAAAAAGGTAATGCCCGCCTGCGTTTCAAGTGTATCTTCCGATAACATCGATATGGCAGCAATCAGAATGAAAGAAGAGAAAATAAATCCCGCAGCTTTATAATCACTAATTAACGGATAAAACAATACAACCATCAACAATAAAACACCACTAACGCCAAAGGCTATACCCAAGGTGATGTACTGGTTATGTGTACGCAATTGCCACTTTTCTTCGAGCTTCGATTTGTCTTTTTTATACTGTTCTTTGAAAGCAATATTTACATCGCCCGTCCCAACACCTGTCAACCAATGACTATTAAAAATTTTTAATCCCGTTGACCAATACGTGATTCGCTGAGTAAAGGATTGCCCAGATACATAATCATTGTAAAAATACTGCCTATATTCCCAAGCAAGATTTTTAATTCGCATTCCCATACCGCTATGATAGATTTGTTCTACATTAGAACAACCATTTTTTATTGCGTTGATTTCTTTTTGTGATAAACTCATCACAGCATTGCGGTCTTTGCTCCAGCCTTTCGATGAAATAAATCGAATTGCTGTGTAATAATATTGGTAACCCGATTGATTATATTCGTAAATAGACAACCCCGTCCGCTCTCTCCATGCTTCATCTAATTCTTTATCGCAGATGTTGATCCAAACAGGATGTCCATTTTCAATGTCTTGTCTTTCAATCATTGAATAATACGTATTTCCGTTTGGGGTGTATTTTAAAAGCTTGGATTTATCAACCTGAATGGGCTTTATCGAATCAACAAAAATTAATTTGTAAAAACATCCACCAACTAAAGCGATAGAAACAATTCCTGCTCCTCCAATTGCCCTGACAAAAATCGACTTACTCTTATCAAACAGTGTAATCACCATTGATATGAAAAAAAATGTTGCAATAATAATAATCGCCGTTAACGATTGTAATAAAATCAGGAAAAAGAAAAACCAAATTAATAGTATGATATTAATCCAACGACGATAGTTTTTAAAATCATCGTACAACAAAACCATCGCAACGCAAACAAGCAATGCTAATCGTATGTGTGATATAAACGGACTAATATCTCTGATGTCATGCACCTCAACAGAACTCCAACCGAGGTAAATACCAACACTGATAAGCGTAGAGAGCAAAACAGAAACCGTGAAGAAATGAAATAAATAGTTTCTTGATCTAATAGCCAACGGTGGCATTGATAAAATCAAAAAGGGCATTAACAGCAACGGGAGTTTTATTCGGATATCATTAAAAGCATAATGAAAATCGCTGGTATTAATTAATCCAACAATATGAATAGCAAATAATGCAGTTAATAAAATAACAACTGTTTTATTCGATTTCAGTTGCTGCCATTTATCGAAAAAAGTAGCACTCAACAACCAACCTCCCAGAATAAAAAATTGTCCGAGGCTCATTCCAAATTTGGACAAGGCCATTGAGCAGGCAACCATAAATAGTCCTGCTACATACGCTTTGTTACCGAAAGAAATGATTTTAGTGTTCAAGAGAAATTACTCTTTATAAGTTCTATTTAAAACCGCTGAAAACACAACGGGATTAGAAAGTGCTTTGATGGCCATTTTTATTTCAGGGTCACTAGAGAAACTGTTTTCTGTTCTTCCATTCTGATAATAATAACGCGAAACGATTTCATTTTCAAGCAACCATTTTATTTCTTGCTCGTGTAATTTTAAATCGGATGATTTATCGCCTTTTATTTTGACTTTTACAGCATTGTATTCCGCTTGTATGTTTTGAAAATAATTTTCTTTCACTGCATTTTCTTTCAAGGCCTCTAGCTTGGCCTCGCTCTCAGTTTCATAATCATATTCTTTATTACTTAACCAGGAAATAAATTCTGCATATTCGTTGTCGGTTAAATGAAACGCTTTAGCATCAGCAATTGTTGGGTGTTTAATTTTAAACTGCGTTGCGTAATCAAACAATAAATATTTGGCTGATAAAATTTGTGCAATACTGCTATACGTCAATGTTGAAGTAACATAATCCGGGTTAACGCCACCTCCATCATAAACTTTTCTTCCACCTTTAGTTTTAAACTCCGACATTAACGAATCTGGAACTTTTCCTACACTGCCGTCCGCGTTGCGATTCGTATAGTCTAGCGCTTGAATACATCTTCCACTTGGAATATAATATTTAGCCGTTGTTACTTTTAATTGCGTGTTATACGCTAACGGACGAGTAGTTTGAACCAATCCTTTACCAAAAGTACGTTGACCAATTACAACGCCTCTGTCGAAATCTTGCAAGGAACCACTTACAATTTCAGCTGCTGAAGCAGAGCCGCTGTTAACCAAAATCACCAATGGCGTTTTTGTATCTACGGGACTTTTATATGTTTTATAAAGCTTATCCCATTCTTTTACTTTACCTTTCGTACTAACCACATCTTGACCTTTATCGATAAACACATTCACAATATTTACTGCCTCGTTTAATAATCCACCAGGATTGCCTCTTAAGTCTAGAATTAATCCTGATACTTTCTTTTTCTGAATTAAATCCTTCACCGCATTCTCCACTTCTTGTCCTGCATTATCAGTAAAGCCACTTAAGCGGATATACCCAACGTTACCTTCAATAATACCAAAGTAAGGGACATTTTTAATTTGAATTTCAGCACGCGTAATGGTCTTGTTCACTGTTTCGAATCCGCTAGAAGAAGGACGGTCAACAACGATGGTTAGATTAGTATTAGGCGCTCCTTTCAACATCTTGCTTACATCACCGTACTCTAATCCTTTCGTCGATTTACCATCAATGGTGCGGATAATATCTCCTGCCATCAAGCCAAACTTTTGTGCAGGAAAACCTTCATAGGGGTCGGTAATAACAACTTGATTATTTCGTTGACCGATTAGCGCACCAACCCCGCCGTATTGTCCTGTTGTCATAAAGCGATAATCATCTGCCGCCTCTTCGGGAATAAAGGTTGTGTAAGGATCGAGCCCATCTAGCATTTCATCAATTCCCGCCGTGACCATCTCTTCTGCATTGATAGGATCAACATAAAAAACGGAGAGTTCACGAAAGATTGTTGTAAAAACATCAAGGTTTTTATTTAGCTCGAAGTAATTATCATTAGCAACCTTGAAGGATAAAAAAACAATTACCGTAGCGATAACAAAAACAGGGAGCTTTATAATTCGAATAAAATTCTTCATAGATAAATATATTTAATTTTATGGTACGGGATCATAACCGTGTCTGCCCCATGGGTTACAGGACAAAATTCTTTTGAACGCGAGCCAACCACCTTTGATAGCACCATGTTTTGTAATGGCCTCTAGTCCATATTGCGAGCAGGTAGGCGTATAACGGCATGCCTTACCTAAATGTGGCGATATAGCTCCTTTATAGAACTTTATCAGCAATATCATCAGCTTAGCCGGCAGTTTGCGCATGTTCTATGTTTAAACGCTGTAAAAGTAACTTTATTTTCTCTTGAGTTTTTGAGTAATCAACAGTGGTATTACACTGAGAAACGAACAATAGCAATAACCCCTTTTTTTGTTCTAAGCAGGAGGTCAGCAGTTCCGATTTGTTAAGCCTAAAACTTTCACGCATAAGTCGCTTCATTCTGTTTCTGTCGACGGCTTTTTTAAGTTTTCGTTTAGGAGCCGCAAAGGCAACTTTTAATGGTGCCTCCTCATCAAAAGGAACTTCAAGGGCTATGGCCCCAAAGGGCGACACCCAATGACGCTTTCCTTTAGCAATCAATAAATCGATTGACTTAGCACTTTTCAACCGCATGGAGGCAGGAAGTGTAAAATCTGGATGGGTTGAGTGAGTAAGCGCCATTGATGGGTTAAAAATACAAAAGCCTCAACAATTTCGTTAAGGCCATTTGTTTATTAATTGCTTGTTTGAAAAACAAGACTATTTATTTTTCTTGATATAATTTTCAATACTCATCGTCATAGAGGGGGCTTCAGGAATAGGCGCCTGAATATCTAATCGAAGACCGGCATCTAATACCGCCTGCGAAGTTGTTTGTCCGAACGCAGCAATAAGCGTAGTGTTTTGTTTAAAGTCGGGGAAGTTTTTGAAAAGAGAGGTGATACCTGCAGGACTAAAGAACACCAACATATCATACTTTACATCTGCAAGATCGCTCAAGTTGCTGCAAACCGTTTTGTAAATGGTGGCTTTAGTAAAATCGAAACTATGAGCCGCCAAGGTATCTGCAATTTCTTGCTTCGCGATGTCTGAGCAGGGAACCAAAAACTTTTCTTTCTTATGTTTCTTTAATACATCCAGTAAGTCGTTGATGTTTTGTTTTCCGAAGAAAATTTTACGCTTACGGTAGGTTATATACTTCTGTAGATAATGAGCAGTTGATTCAGAGATACAGAAGTATTTTAATTCTTCCATATTTGTTATGCGCATCTCTTGGCATATGCGAAAGAAATGATCCGCAGCATGACGGCTAGTAAGAATAACCGCCGTATGCTCAGTGATATTGATTTTATCTTTACGAAAATCTTTCGATTCGATGCCTTCTACATGAATAAACTCTCGAAAATCGATTTTCAAAGAGTGCTTCTTTGCCAAGTCGAAAAAAGGCGACTTATCGGTTTCCGGCTTCGGTTGTGTAACTAAAATAGATTTTACTTTCAACTTTACTTAAACAATTTATTTGTACACAAGCAGGGGCTCTCCCCATTTACTATTTCGAAGGCCTATTAACCGAAGCTTAATTTCCAAACAACTAACAACGGCGCGACTTCGAAGGCGCAAAGGTACAAAAACAAATAGAAAAAAGAGAATTGAGGTATAGAGAACCATATTCTTATTGCTCTAGATAATCTAAAAACAAACATCAGCCCAATAAGCAGTATAGCAACAGCAGCAACAAAATGTTTTACAGGGCCAGCCGAATAAGCCAAAATAATATTGGTAGGGAAGAGGACAAGGCCCGCCATCATTATCATAAGAAACAAGTTAAATATATACGCCCCTGCCGCCCTTTCCTGATTAAAAACCACGCTTAAACTACGCAGTAAGATCATTTTTATGGAATAAGAAATAGCAATAATCAGCGAGAACAAAACAAATCGAAGGAGGCCTTTTTGCAGCCAGTAAATCTGCCAATCGTATAGAACACTTATTTGGTATAAAAATAAGCCACCTAACAAGTAGGAAATAATACTAATAACCAGGGAGGCTCTTTGCAGTAAATAACTTTCGTCACGGACTATCTGATTACTTGCAGCCATATTAAAGAAAGAAGAAAGAAGCTGTCGGAATATTTTATAATAAAACAAACGAAACCAAGTAAAAAACACAACCATCATCACCAATGAAATCGTGAGCCAATCGCTAATTATATCATTGACTGGGCGTGCGTTTGGGTTTGAAGGCTTTAGTAAGTGGTTTTTAAAAACACCAGGACCGCTTAACGACTTGTTTTCTGCCTCCTCAATAGCAGCCCCCGAACTGTCTTGCGAATCTTTAAAATGAAAGGTAGCCACTTTAGAGGCCGTTGAGTCGCTAGTAAGAGAGTCGATTTGTAAATCATCCTGACTTAATGTATTAGTGACACCTATTTGCAACATTTCGTAATAAAATTTTCACAAACCTACCAATAAGAAATCAAATATAAATTTAATACTTCTTCTTTTTTCCAAGATTAAAAATTCTTGAAATAGTAAAGCAAAACCGGGTTCCGCCTTTTGTCCAGGTGTCAACGGTGTTAGTTACAAATTGTGTTTCATTGATAGCCGCAGCATTGCTGAACATTAAAGAGAAAACATGTCCACCAGTTTCAAACTCTAAACCCAGTCCAAGTGGATTATAAATGCCATTTTTATTGTTTATTTTTCGATATTCTCCAAGGTTAAAAACATAATCAGCGATAACAGACATGCGTTTTGTAATACGAAATCTTCCTCCAGCTCCAACTGCAAACGATTCGTTTTGGTCTTGCTGCTCAACAAAAATTCGATGGATATAAATCGGAGAAAGCTCAAACGATAATCGATCTGAAAACTTCCTTGATAGTATTAATTGACTTACAAATGAAAAGTGTCGATTAAAAGCTGTTTGTTTTGACGGATTATCTAAAGTATAGACAAAGTTATCTTTGCCAGAATAAGTCGTAACAAAATAAAGTGTTGCTGTTAAAGGATTTGAGTTATTCCTTCGCTGACTTGCAAATTTCCACTTTGTATTTAATTCATAATTCTCGTAATATTTCGATCGAGCAATACCAATATTCCAATTATTGGTTAACCCATAATCAAAAGATATTCGGATATCGCTTGATTCATCAAATCCCCACAAATTATGTACAGAACTAGTTCCGTTGCTTGAGGCGCCAATTGCGCTAAAGCGGTGAGAAATTTTGACATCAAACAATTTCTTTTTGATAACTTCGGCTGTTTGTAGATTGATAATCCTACTAGTTTTAAAAGCGGGATTAACAAATTCTTTCCCCGACAAAGTGTCTTGCTGATTGAGAAGTTTCAACATATCATCTTGAGCCAATATAAAGGAGCTTTGAAGGATACAAAGCAAGGCCAAGAGATAAAATCTAAAGTTAATCATCATTATACTAACAGCCAGGATAGCCGTTATTTATCCAGTTTTCAATAAGTTGAATATCGCTAGGGGATAATATATTACCAACTGGCATATGCCCGGGCTCATTCAAGGGAATTTAATAAGATGTAAAAACTCTGATTCGCCATCTTCTATTTCTTCAACTACAACTTTAACCTCTGCATAATTATTAAAATTATGTAATGTTGAATGTCCATCATGACAATCGCTCATATTACAATTTGTAACAATAATTGGTTTGATAACCCTTGAATAATAGGTTGTGTCGCACTGATTGTTTACTTCCTCCGGGATATACTTATCATTAATACAAGAACCTTGTATTAACAAAAACCAAATTGATAGAAATAATAAAGCCTTTTTCATTGAAGCGTCAAAGTTAACGTATTATCTTACTGAATGCAATTTATGGTAGTCGATAGTTAAATCCAGCCCTTTAGCCAATACCACGAAAGAGCCATTAATTCTCGATAGCAAATAATCTGATAAACGAAGTGATTCCAGAATTGATAGCGAAGCTGTGTTTCTTGTCCGATAGAAGGCAAGTTTTTATTTCCACCAAGTTCTTTATCGTTGTAAAGTAAATCAGCAGGCCCACATAAATCGAAGGTAGGCTCACCTCCTATGTTTTTGAAATTTGCACACCGAAAAGTGGCTACAGCACGTTTCATATGTTCAGGACTAGTAACTAAAACACAGCACTCATTTTTTAATTGTGTATTCATTTTCAATAAAGAAAGCGCCTCTCCTCGGGTATTACTTCCCTTTAATTCGTAAAAAATTCTTGAGCTATCTACTCCTCGTGTAATTAAATCATGACCAATTTTATAAGCATCACTATTAGCCAATAAAACATTCTCTGCCGAGGGCTGGCACACATAAATATCACAAGAACCATTTTTTTTATAAAGCGCAGCTGCATAATAACTACGCATTAATGCGGTTGAGCTTGGATAGCCGGCGCCTCCAAGAATTATAATATGCTTTGGAGGAAAAGGATATTCACTATTAGATTTACCTAGCCAATAATAAAGATAAAAAGGACCTGTTGTAAATGCAAATACAATCATGAAAACAAACAACAGCCCAGTAGCTAAAATAAATCTTTTACCAACCAAATAAAAAAATGATTTGTTAATTTTCATGAAGTTAAATAATTCTTCTACGAACATAAGTCAATACTCATTGATTCTAATTAGTTTTACGCTTTAGCTGTAAACAATACAATGTTGAAACCAACCCTTACGAAAATAGCACTCGCAATCGTATTAATTTCCTCCTGTCATTCCGACGTAAAAAAAATAGAAAGGCCAATGGACGCGCATGATTTTCACTCTTACTCTAAGCCACAAGAGGCAGTGGTTAAACATCTTAATCTAGAGTTAAATGTCGATTTTGATAAAAAGCAATTGGCGGGATACGCAGAGCTATACATTGAAACTAACGGTCACGCCAAAGAATTACATTTAGATGCAAGAGATTTATCAATTGATTCCGTTTGGACAGATGGAGAAGTTGCTTCCTTTACGATGGGCAAACCCCAACAATTTATCGGAAGCGATTTATTAATTGTAATAAAACCGACCACTAAAAAAGTAAAAATAAAATACAACACATCTCCTGACGCCGCAGCTTTACAATGGTTAAGTCCGCAGCAAACTGCCGGAGGCGATTTTCCATTTTTATTTACTCAAAGCCAGGCAGTCCTTGCGCGTACATGGATTCCTTTGCAGGATAGTCCGGGGATACGATTTACTTATTCGGCAACCATTCATTGTCCTACAAACTTAATGGCAGTAATGAGTGCAGAAAATGATACTACACTTCACACAGATGGTACGTATTCGTTTAAAATGCCACAGGCGGTTCCATCTTATTTGATGGCGTTAGCCGTGGGTAATTTAAAATTCCATTCGTATGATCACCGCAGCGGTGTATATGCTGAGCCAGTTACAATTGATAAGGCAGCATATGAATTTGAAGATATGCCCAAGATGATTATAGCAGCAGAAGAGCTATACGGTCCGTATGCATGGGGTAGATATGATGTGCTAGTATTACCACCAAGTTTTCCTTTCGGAGGAATGGAAAATCCGAGATTGACATTTGCTACACCAACAATTTTAGCAGGAGACCGTTCATTGGTTGCACTTGTTGCGCATGAACTCGCACATAGCTGGAGTGGAAACTTAGTAACTAATGCAACATGGGACGACTTCTGGTTAAACGAAGGATTTACTGTTTATTTCGAGACGCGTATTATGGAGAAGGTGTATGGAAAAGACTTTGCAGATATGTTGACGGTCTTAAGTAAGGGAGAGCTAGAACATACGATTAAAGAAATGGGCCCTACTAATAAAGACTCACATTTATACCTCGATTTAAAAAGTCGTGATCCGGATGATGGAATGAGTGATATTGCCTATGAAAAAGGAAGATTCTTTTTAACTGCGATTGAAGAAGCAGTTGGAAGAAAACGCTGGGACGATTTTCTCAAAAAGTATTTTGCAGAACATGCTTTTCAGAGCATAAACACGCAAACATTTTTAGATTATTTGAATAAAGAACTAATAAAAGAAGATAAAGCGTTAGCCGACAAAATCAATATCAATGCCTGGGTTTATGGTCCAGGATTACCAGCTAACTGTCCCGTAGTAACGTCAACAGCATTGAAAGTAGCAGAAGACAATGCCAAGGGGTTTATTGCGGGTACAAAAAAGCCAGAAGAGATTGACAGTAAAAACTGGAATACGCATCAATGGTTAAGTTTTCTTCGTGCTTTACCGAGCGATATTTCTGTTACTCAAATGACTGATTTAGACAAATCATTTAATTTCACAGTCTCTAATAACAGCGAAATAAAATGTGATTGGCTGATCCTTGTTATCTATTCAAAATACAAAGCAGGCTATCCTGCATTAGAAGATTTCTTATGCCATGTAGGAAGAAGAAAATTTGTAAAGCCATTATTTGAAGCGATGAATACAACGACCGAAGGAAAAGAGATGGCGCTCAAAATTTATGCGAAAGCGAGAGCGGGATATCATCCTGTAACTACACAAACAATCGACGAACTATTAAACCATAAACAACAGTAAAATGAAAAAAACACTTGCTCTTGTTATTGCAATAGTATTAACTA
>CALQOD010000087.1 GCA_943332105.1 Chitinophaga pinensis
TAAATTATATAGACAAGAATTTGTAATTTAAATTCATTTTTCAATATCAAAGTCCCTCCTTGGGAGGGATATAGGGAGGTCTTTAAATTCAGGATTGCGGTGAGGCTGCTATTAGGTGTATTAGCAAACTACAAAGATCCAGACCTCTCCTAACCTCTCCAAAGGAGAGGGATAATTATGATAAATTATATAGACAAGAATTTGTAATTTAAATTCATTTTTCAATATCAAAGTCCCTCCTTGGGAGGGATATAGGGAGGTCTTTAAATTTAGGATTGCGGTGATTTGCTTTGCTGCTTCACCGCGGACCTGAAATCACAGGCAAGCCCATCCTGATTTTAAAAATTTTATTTATCTACCTATCACTTCTTCCCATTCATCTTCGAATGATTACTCCGTTTCATTGAGACATTGGGGAACGACTTGAACTTTTAACTGCTTTACATTTGTTTTAATATGTTGAATAAACTGGATTATTTCAACGTGATTTAAGAACATGTTGAATGAATTAACATATCTTTGTAATATGTTGAAAATGTCGTATTATTTTAACATATCTAAAAATTTATAAAACGATGTATAAATCAAATCAGCCATACAACAAGCTACCCTTACTACCTCCTAAAATTAATCTCACAAATGCACTATTTAAAAAGACAATAGATGCTAACAAAGCATTGGCTGAACTAAAAGGACTTGCCGGATTAATCCCTAATCAAGCCATCATCATAAACAGCTTGATTTTAAGAGAAGCAAAAGACAGCTCGGAAATTGAAAACATCGTTACTACGCAAGATGCTTTATATAAAGCATTCTCAACAGATAATGAACCACTCGACCCCAATGTAAAAGAAGTGTTGAATTACCGCGAGGCACTTTGGTTGGGCTTCGAGATGGTAAAGAAAAAACGTCTCATTACTATTAGGGAAATCATTAAAACACAAGAGTTGCTTATTGGTAATAACGCAGGCATCAGGCAACAGCCAGGAACAGCATTGAAAAATGCAAAAACAGGAGAGGTTATTTATACGCCGCCATTTGGAAAGGATTTGATTGAAGTAAAATTAAAAAATCTAGAACAGTATATGAATACTGAAGATGAAGTAGATCCCTTAATTAAAATGGCTATCATTCATTATCAATTCGAGTCTATACATCCCTTTTACGATGGAAATGGAAGAACAGGAAGGATTATTAATGTACTTTATCTAATTTTAAACGAGTTATTAGACTTACCGATTTTGTATCTAAGTTCTTACATCATTAATCATAAAAAACAATACTACGAAGGGCTTGAAATGGTGCGTACAAAAAATGATTGGGAAGGCTGGATATTTTACATGTTAGACTCCATTGAGCAAACATCAAAGAGTACAATCAATCTTATCAAATCAATAAAAGGATTGATTGACAAAGAGATTGAAAACGTAAAAGAAAAATGCCCTAAAATATATTCAAAGGAATTAGTTGAATCATTATTTAATCAACCTTATTGCCGAATTTCGACTTTAGAAACCAGCTTAAATATTACTCGTTTTACAGCCAGTAAATACTTAAAAGAATTAGAAAATATTGGTTTATTAAAGGGTGAAAAAACGGGAAGAGATATGCTTTATATCAATAAACCATTGTTTGCTTTATTAAAAAAACAAGATAAACTTTTGAAGCAATTTTAAGAAATCAAAACTCTAAATTATTCAGGTTAGCGGTGATTTGTTTTGCTGCTTCACCGCGGACCTTGTAGGGATAGCTTTACTCAACAGAAAACCGCTATTGCTGCGCAATTTCCAGTTTTTATTTTTTATCCCCTTTTTGTGCAAGCACAACGTGTCCTAAAAAATAAAAACCGAGGCTCTCGCCTCGGTTTTCTGTTGGTAGCGGGGATAGGACTCGAACCTATGACCTTTGGGTTATGAGCCCAACGAGCTACCTCTGCTCCACCCCGCACTGTTTGTGAGGTGCAAATATAGATAAGTTTATGATTGTAAGAGTAACTGCCTCAAAAAAAATAGGAAGAATCACTTTACTTCCACAATATCAGAGACATAACAAATGAATTTTACCCTACTCCCCCAATAACACTTTCAAATTCTCCTGCTTTTTCTCTTCCCTATTTGTTTGTCCGTAGGAAGTAAAATAGCGATGATTGCTCAAAAAACGAATTTGCATTTGGTTCCATTCATCGAAGCCATTAACAGCCCCACTTTCAAACAATTCTTTATAAAGAAGATCTCCGATTTCTTTAAAATCACTTCGACCTAAATAATCAAGGTCTGCATCACAAATGATTTCCTGTAGGTGATTTTGAGGATTCGCAGGCATGCAGGTAGCCATAATCAAATCACAAATGTGATCTATCTCTGAAAGTTCATAATCAAAATCTGGCAACATTTCACGAGCAATCTTGCAACTATGTTGTTCATGATTTTCTTGATTTATTATAAAACCAGCATCATGAAAAAGTGCTGCTACCAATAATAATTCCTTTTCAGATGCGTCTATCTTTTCATAGTCTGCAATTCGTTCCGCTGATTCGTGCATATCAACAGTATGATGGTAGCTATGATAATAGAAAGAAGGCAACAACTCATCTTGAAGCTTTTTTAACACCACTTCTTTCAACCTAGAATATCGTTGCATTACTAAGAAAGATTAGTAATTAATTTTTCCTTTAGTAATTCAGGAGTAAATGGCTTCATCATGTAATCATCCATACCAGCTTGATAGCAAGCATCAATTTGCTCTCTTAATACACTAGCCGTCATTGCGCAAATACGCAACTTATCAAATCCCATTTTACGAATTTCGCGGGTAATTTGAAAGCCATCCATGTCCGGCAATTGAATATCCATGAATATCATCTTGTATTGTCTTTCATTTACCATAGCAATGGCCTTTTGACCATTATCAGCTACATCAATCTCAATATCCGGAAAAACCTCTTTGATAGAATCAACAGCAACCATCTGATTGAACATATTATCCTCAACTAGTAAAATAACTTTATTTGTAATATCTAATTCGTCTAGTGCTTTATTGTTTTCTATTAATACAGGAGCTTCAGCAATTTCAAAATCAATTGTAAAATAAAATGTTGAACCAACATTTATAACAGAAGCTACTTCTAACTCACTCTCATGAAGTTCGACCAATTGTTTAGAAATTGTAAGACCTAAACCAGTACCACCGAATTTACGGGTGGTATCACTTGAAGCCTGACCAAAGCTTTCGAAAATTTTTGTGATTTTATCTTCAGGAATACCAATTCCAGTATCAATAACACTAAATTTAATTGTCGCTTTTCCCTCGTTAGAATTTAGAAGTTCTGCCTTTAAAGTTACACCTCCGTCTTCAGTAAACTTAATTGCGTTGCCTAATAAATTAGTAATGATTTGCGTAAAGCGCGTTTCATCACCTACAACATAATCTGGAACACCCTCCTCAATACTTTCCTTAAGAAATATATTTTTCTCTTCAGCTCTTATATTCAGAATCAACTTTATACTTTCTAAAGTATTCCTTAAAGGGAATGGGTGTTTTTCCAATTCCATTTTACCAGCTTCGATCTTAGATAAATCTAAAATATCATTAATGATTACTAATAGATTTTGTCCACTTTTACAAATAACATTCAGGTACTTTGCCTGTTGCGCGTTTAAATCTGATTTAATTAAAAGATTAGTAAGCCCTACGATAGCATTCATTGGTGTTCTGATCTCATGACTCATATTAGCCATAAACTGATCTCTGAATTTCTGGGTTTCGATTAAGCTTATTTTCGTCTCATTTAACTCAAAGTTTATCTTAGTAAGCGTATCAAGCGCATCACTCAACTCTTTTGTTCGCTGTTGCACCTGCAACTCTAACTTAAGCTCACGGTTTCTTGCTTCAGCTAACGCTACATCATTAGATGTTCTTAATCGATTAAAAGTAGTTTTAAAAACATTAAATACCAGCGCAGGATGTTTAAGCGACAAATTGTAAAACTTGTCTTTTTTAATTTCAATTACCGATAAAGTAGTTTTTGCCTTAATAGTAGCAACCGCATGTCCGTCTGCTAAAACACTTTCACCCATCATTGACAATGGAGGTAATTCTGCTAATAAAATATCTTCAATAAAAATATTGGCAATGCCACTTTCAATTATAAATAAAGCAGATGGGATATCCCCTTTGTGAATGATAATCTCATTTGGCTGATAAACCTTTAACTCTGATTCAAATAATATTTCCTCAATAACTGAATGAGAAATACCATTAAAAAGCGAGCAACCTTGAATATGTTCTATGTTCATTTTACTTAATTTAATTGTAAATATAATAAGAATCGGTTACCATAATTTGAGAAAAAGAAATATCAAACATTCGATATGGGTTTATGGTTATTAAATATCTGAATAGAGCTAGTTAAGCATAAACATTAACCTCCGGAATAATTCTTACCTGGAATTTTTCAAAAACAGAATCTTGAATTGCCAATGCGAGCTGATAAATCTCATCGCCTGTTGCATTACCATAATTAACTAATACTAGCGCTTGATCTTTATGTGAGCCACAATTCCCTACTACTTTCCCTTTCCAGCCACACTGTTCAATTAACCAACCAGCTGCTAACTTATATCCATTGTTTGTAGGATAGGCATGCACGTTAGGAAACTCATTTTGCAAGCGTTCATAGTCGTTTGTAGAAATCTCTGGATTCTTAAAAAAAGAACCGGAATTTCCGAGCACTGCAGGATTCGGCAATTTAGAACTACGAATGGCAATAACTGCATCACTCACATCTTTAATTGTTGGATATTCAACATTCATTGCACTTAATTGCTGTTGTATAGCACCGTAGGTTGTATTTACCGTTGGATTTAAACTCAATCGGAATGTAACAGATACTATAAAATACTGATCTTTCTTTTCATTCTTAAAAACACTTTCGCGATATCCAAATTTACAATCAGTATTGCTAAATTTTTCTAGTTGAAGAGTAGCCAAATTCAACGCTTCTAATTCATAAAAAACATCTTTCATCTCCACACCATAAGCGCCAATATTTTGCATTGGTCCCGCTCCCACACTTCCCGGAATCAGACTCATGTTTTCAACGCCACCAAATCCTTTATCAATACAATACAAAACGAAGTCGTGCCAACCCTCCCCCGATTCAGCTTTCACATAAACAAAATTAGCATCACGATTAACTACCTCAATTCCGTTTAAACAATTATGAATTATCAATCCGCGATAATCTTTGGTAAATAAAACATTGCTCCCACCTCCTAAAAACATTTTTGACGAATCAAAAAAATGATCATCCTTCAAAACAGCAATCAACTCATCGATCGAATTTACTGAAGTAAAATAATCAGCATTGACATCCAATCCGAAAGTATTGTACTTCTTAAGCGACTTGTTTTGCTCTATCTGCAGCATTCAACGAAAATAGTAAATAACTTAGTATCCGTATTTATCTTTCCAGCGATCTTTCAAGAACTTTCTTAGCTCTTGCTCACGAGCATTATTTCCAGGCTCATAAATACGAACACTTTTTAAACTATCCGGCATAAATTCTAAATCGACAAAATTATTTTCATAATTATGAGCATATTCATAGTCTTTTCCGTAGTTAATTTCTTTCATAAAAGAAGTAACAGGATTTCTTAGATGCAAAGGCACTGCTGGATCACCATGTTCCTGAATTAACTTTTGAGCTTTCTTATAGGCCATATAGGAAGCATTACTTTTAGGTGATGATGCTAAGTAAATAGCAGTCTGAGATAAGTTCAACGCACACTCAGGAAAACCGATCATCTCCACAGCCTGAAAACAAGCTGTTGCAATTAATAGTGCGTTTGGATTTGCATTACCAATGTCTTCACTAGCAAGAATCAACATTCTTCGTGCAATAAATTTCGGGTCTTCGCCCCCATTCAACATACGAGTCATCCAATACACTGCTGCGTTAGGATCACTTCCACGAATAGATTTTATAAAAGCTGAAATTATATCGTAGTGTTGCTCACCATTTTTATCGTACTGCGCAATACGCTGATGCGACAATTTTAAAACAAGCTCGTTTGTGATTTCAATATTATTATTACCAGAAGCCGTGCATACTAACTCCAAAACATTTAATAATTTCCTTCCATCACCTCCAGATATTTTAAACATAGCGGAGGTTTCTTTCAAAACAATATTTTTCTGAGAAAGGAACTCATCATTACGAATTGCATAATCAACAATTTGTAATAAATCGTTTTCCGTTAAGGGATTTAAAATATAAACCTGACAACGCGAAAGCAAAGGACGAATTACTTCGAACGAAGGATTCTCAGTTGTGGCACCTATTAAAATAATAACACCTTGCTCAACAGCTCCTAAAAGAGAGTCTTGCTGCGATTTATTAAAGCGATGAATTTCATCAATAAATAAAATTGATTTTCCATTTTGCTTTGCCTTTTCAATTACTTCACGAACATCTTTTACACCAGCATTTACTGCACTAAGTGTAAACATTGGAATACCTACTGAGGAAGCAATAATATTTGCAAGCGAAGTTTTACCAATGCCAGGCTCACCCCAAAAAATCAAGGATGGCAATGTTCCATTTTCAATAAATTTTCTGATTACTCCATTAGGGCCAGTCAAGTGTTCTTGTCCTACAATATCATTTAACGACTTAGGACGCAATCTTTCGGCAAGTGGAATGTTTCTCATCATTATTCCTACTCAGCAATAGAAAGAACCATTATTTCAATGCGATTATTGACCTGATGATCTTCTTCAATGCATAACAAACCACCTTTACACTGATTTAAAATCTTATTAGATCCATAACCAATTACCTCAATTTGAGTTGCATTAACTCCTAACTTAATTAAGTTTTGCTTTACCAAGAGCGCTCTTTTTTCAGTAAGAATATTATTTTCATGTTCACTACCACGCACATCCGTATATGAACCTATTTGAACTTTTACTGCTGAATTGTCTTTTAAAATTTCAGACAATAATTGTATTGGTTCTTCCGAAGCGGGCAACAAATTAGTTGTCTTTTTACTAAAGTTGATACCATACCAAATAAATGGCTTTTTAATCTGAATTTCCTTCAAGTCGAATTTAATACTTATTGTATCAGATTGTTTAACATCCTGTGTATTGACCAAATGCTTTTTTAAGTAATGATTTTTATCGCTGCATTTGATTTCAAAAATATGATCTGGTTCAACCATTAAAAACAATTTCCCATTTATATTACAGTTATAATTTTTAAACTGTTTGCCATCTTTAAAAACAGAAATTTTTGCATTAGAAATATTATCATGTGATAATTGATCAACGGCTTCTATTGTAACAACAATTTGCGGCGGTGTTCTTTTAAACTCATAAATTTTATCATTTCCGTCGCCTCTGCTGCTTGAAAACAAACCATCATATCCAGTGGTATCACAGATATAACCAAAATCATCTTGTGAAGTATTAATAGGATATCCCAAATTATAAGGATTAGTCCATCCATCACTTTGCAAAACAGATTCATAAATATCTAACCCTCCCAATCCAAAATTTCCATCAGATGCAAAATATAATGTTGAATCATTAAATAAAAATGGAAACATTTCGTTGCCTGTAGAATTAATTGCTTTACCAAGATTTTCTGGAGCACCCCAAGTATTATTTAGTTTTACAGACTTATAAATATCAGTGCCGCCATATCCCCAAGGCATGTTAGCAATAAAATACATGACATCCCCTTTTGCATTTAAAGTTGGATGGCCGAATGAATATTCATCACTACCTAATTTGATTGGTGCAATAATTTTGGCTGTAGAATTTTCAATTGTCGCTTCAAATATTTTAAGCACATTAAAACTCTTTTTATTTTTTTCAATTTTATTGCTGATATAATTATTTCGAGTAAAATAAATTTTTGAGTTTAAATTATCCACAGCGAGCGGTCCCTCATTAAATTTTCCATTCACATCTCCTTTTAATGCCACAGGATCTAACCAATTCCCGTTGTTAGATTTTTCGCCATAGTAAATATCAAAATACCGATTGCCTGTTACATCAGAAGTCAAATTAGACATTCCGCGATGATACATATCTGAAATAAAAAGAATTCCATTTTGATAATAAGCAGGGCTGAAAACATTTATCCCATTAGCACAATAACGAATAGGTTTAACAGAATACAGTGTTGTATCACCATAGAAAAAAAATGAACTATCACAAACATTTATTAAGTTCTTAACCTTTTCATCAGAAACATTTACCATAGCATAAACGTCAAGATATTTTTTAGCTTCTTGATATTTACCATTCTTGACCAACAACTCGCCTAGGCGATAGTTCCACTCTATTTTCGGATTAGGATTATTAAACAATTTCTTATACCAAAACTCAGCTTTAACAGTATTACCCATATTATAATAACAATCTGCTAAGTTAACGGCAGCATTGTAATCAAATCTTTTGGACAATACATATTCATAGTCTTGTACTGCCGGAGCATAGGCGGTTAGCGTATAATTTTCATTCGCCGTTCGAAGACGAATATTTATACATCCGCTAAGCAGTACAACAACAAGAAAATATGTCAACCTGATTTTTCTCATCCTAAAAATAGCGTGGTGATTTAATTTTTAATACAGGATATCCGAAGTCATAACCTAACATCAATTCATGCGACCCAGAATTATAATTACTTATACCTCCAAGTGTAATATCATAGGAATACCCAACTCTAAATTTTCTGTTTATCTGGTATTCAAGCAACGCTACAATTGCGTCATCAGAACGATAAGAAGCTCCGATCCAAAATATTTCATTAAATAAAATATTGACATTTAAATCATACTGCATAGGTGCGTCGCCTTCTTTTTTAACTAAAATTGAGGGTTTAATTTTAATATCATGTTCCGTTTCGATTACGCCACCCATCGTAAAATAAGCTCTTCGCCCTAAATGATGAATCTGTTTTTTTTCTTGATAAAAATTTTCTGAAGGTTTATAATTCACCAAATAAGGCATCGACAAACCTGCATAAAACAATGGACGATAAAAATAAGCACCGAAACCAGCATTAGGAAGCACACTTGTGAAGGTGTTATAATCAAATATTTTATCACCCGGGTCCCAATACGTTAATTCAACAACGTTAGAACTAAAATTAGTGAAACCCATTTGCAATCCTACACTTAACTTGCTTACATCACCAATTGGCAAATGATAAGCTACAGAAACATAAGCATCCGTTTGACTTGTTTTACCAATTTTATCTTTCTGTATAAAAGCACCCATCCCTAGTTTTTTCTTAGGTAAAAGCCCATGAATACTACCAGAATAAGTAACTGGAGCCCCATCAAATCCAACCCATTGTTTACGGTACATCATGGTAGCACTTACGAACTCTTTGCTGCCAGCGTAAGCAGGGTTAAGCACTAAACCATTAAACATATAATGGCTAACCAAAGGAGTTTGTTGCGCCATTACTAATGACGATAAAAACACAAAAAGTAAAATCAATATGCGTTTCATCGTCTTAGGTCAATGTAAGTTTTATAATATTTATTAATTGATCGTAATTTAAGTACTGCGAAGTAAGTCCCATCGGAAATCATATTTCCATTATTATCTCTCCCATCCCAATTATTCATGTAATGCTCCATATAATACACTTCAAGACCCCAACGATTAAAAACTGTTAATTCATTATCCGGAAAATCTTGAATACCCTTCACTTCAAAATAATCATTAAACCCATCGTTATTCGGAGTAAAAGCATTCGGCAGTAAAACAGGATCCAAACAATCGACAGAGTCGCGAACAAAAACATTTACAACTCCGGTATCGCGACAAGTACCATTAGCCACAATCCAGCTAAACAAATTAGCTCCATAACTCAAATTACTTACCAGCGTAAATGGATCCGAGGTGTCTGCAATAATTGTTGCTGATGAATCAGACCAAAACCCATAACCAAATTGCGGACGAGTAGCATTTAAACTAATTTGTTTACCACATAATATCTTATCACTACCTGCTTGAGCAATAATTTGAGATGATACATTAATCAATACTTGATCAGAATCTGAACAAACACCATCTGAAATTATCCAACTAAAAATATAATCGCCAAACACCAGATTGGAGATAGAGGAATTATTACTTGTTGAATTGGAAATCAATACCGCACTAGGACCAGCTGTTAATTCCCAACTACCCAAACCATAAACAGGCTGCGTAGCACTTAATAAAGTTTGAGTTTGTCCACATACGTTAAAATCGGTTCCTGCATTAGCAATTAATTGTGATGGCTGTGTAATAAAAAATGTAGAGTCCTTAGCACATCCATTATTATCCGTTATATAAACTGTATATGTTCCCGCAGGAATGGAAGAAATATTTTGAGAAATATTACCATTACTCCAAACATAATTATAAGGTGATGTTCCGCCAGAAACATTTAATACTATTGAACCATCATCACTTCGATAACAGGATAAATTATACGGTGGATTAAGAGAAGGGACAAAACCATTGATTGCAATTGGTTGCGGTTTGATAATGTTAACTGTTCTAATCGCGATGCAGTTAAGTGCATCTTTAACAGTAAAAGTATAAATACCACCAGTAAGGTTAGCAACACTTGAAATTGTGTCAGGCAAATTACTCCATGAAAAACGATACGGCAAAGTACCACCTGAAACAGCAATATTAATATATCCATCATTAGTACCAGGGCATGACACATTACCAGAATCGACTGATGCGATGACTGGACCATTAGCATTACTTACGTTAACTATAATTGAAGAGGAACATCCAGAGCCATCTACAGCAACTAAAGTATAACTACCAGCACCGACATTAAAAAGCGTATCATCATTAGTTGCATTAGACCAATAATAATTAAAACTACCAGTACCACCATTCGCATTTACTACAGCATAACCATTATTGCTACCGCAACTAGCGTTTTGAACGGCTAAAAGATTTACCTGAATTTGTAAAGGTTGATAAACAGTATACGATTGACTTGAAGTACATCCTAAATCATCTGTTATAATTAATGAATATCCACCAGCTGGAATATTGGATAAGTCTTCTGTATTCTGACCTACACCTACCCATTGATATAAATAAGGAGTAGTACCACCACTAACTGAAACATCAATATTGCCATCGCTTAAGCCATTGCAACTTGCAGAGTCGATTGCATTTAATATAATAGTAGGATTACCAGAATTAGTTACAGCTTTAGCTGCCATCGAAGTACAACCATGGCTATCAGTGACCGTTATAGTATATATGCCAGTATTTAATCCGGAAATTACAGAAGATGTTTGACTAGTATTCCAAAAATAAGAATAAGGTGCAGTACCACCAGCTGCAACAACAGTAATAATACCATTGCTTAGGCTACACTTTGCATCCGTTATAAAAGATAGTAATTGAATTGAATCTGGTTGTAAAATCGTATCTATCAAAACACTTATACATCCATTATTATCAGTAACAGTTAATACATATTGACCAGAAGGTTGATTCAATAAATTAAGCGAAGTAACACCATTAGACCATTCATAAATGAATGGAGGTTCTCCCTGACTTAAACTTGGATAAATACTTCCGTTACTTTCATTAAAGCAATTTACATTTGTAATTGAATCTACCGCAATTGCAGTAGAATTTATATTGCTAACTGCAAAAAATTGTTGGCTATTACAGTTGTTAAAATCAGTTACAACAACAGAATATACACCTGCATATAAATTTTGTAATGTATCATTCAA
>CALQOD010000088.1 GCA_943332105.1 Chitinophaga pinensis
CCAGAAGACTTCGGAGCAACATAATCGCTTAAGGCAATATTCGGATGTCCTGCAGGCTTTAAAGTTTGTTGTCGAAGTGTATGAAACTTCGTTATCAATTGCTCTCTGCTTTCAGAAGTATAAACTTCAATATCATCTCCAATAGCATTGGCAGGAAACAATCCTATTACTGCGTTGGCTTGCAACCATTTTTCACTGATAATTGAATTGAGCATTGCTTGTGCATCATCAAACAACTTTTTCGCTTCAACACCTTTTTCTTTATCATCCAGAATTTTCGGATATGACCCTTTCATTTCCCAGCTGTGAAAGAAGGGTGTCCAATCGATATAGGGAACTAATTTATCCAACGGATAATTTTCTAAAGCCTGCACTCCTAAACTCTTCGGAGATACAACTGTTTGCTTTGCCCAATCGATTTTAACTTTATTCTTCTGTGCTTGGTGCAATGAAATAAACTTGTTTTGATTATTCGCATTTTCGTGTTGTATTCTAATTCGTGAATAATCATCAGAAACACCTTTCATAAAATTATCTCTCAAATCATTTGATAAAAGAGAACCTAATACAGGAACACTTCGAGATGCATCATTCACATGCACTACTGGTCCGCTGTAATGAGGCGCAATTTTAACCGCAGTATGAACTTTAGACGTTGTAGCACCACCAATCATTAATGGAATTTTCATTCCTGTACGTTCCATCTCTTTTGCAACGTGCACCATCTCATCGAGCGAAGGAGTAATCAGTCCACTCAAACCAATTGCATCTACTTGATGTTCGATTGCTGCTGCAAGTATTTTATCGCAAGGCACCATCACCCCAATATCCACCACATCATAATTATTACAAGCCATTACTACACCCACAATATTTTTTCCGATATCGTGTACATCACCTTTCACGGTAGCCATCAATATCTTTCCTGCTTTAGAACTTGCACTCGTTTTTTCAGCTTCGAGATATGGTAACAAAAATGCAACTGCTTTCTTCATTACACGCGCGCTCTTCACAACTTGAGGTAAAAACATTTTCCCTTCTCCAAACAAATCACCCACTACGTTCATTCCATCCATTAAAGGACCTTCAATAATATGCAAGGCTTTATCATATTTCAGTCGCGCTTCCTCCATATCAGTGTCGATAAAATCAACTACACCTTTCACTAATGAATATTTAATTCGCTCTTCTAAACTTTCATTCCTCCAAAGAACTTCCCGTTCTACTTTTTTACCGGCGCCTTTAATTTGCTCAGCATAGTTGATTAAGTTTTCAGTTGCATCATCTGTTCTATCAAATAACACATCTTCTACTCGCAATAAAAGTTCTTTGTCAATATCGTCATACACTTGCAACTGAGCAGGATTTACAATTCCCATATCCATACCATTCTTGATAGCATGAAATAAAAATACTGCATGAATGGCTTCACGAACATGATCATTCCCTCTAAAAGAAAACGAAACATTACTTACTCCACCACTCACTTTTGCATAAGGCAAATTCTTTTTTATCCATGCAGTAGATTCAAAGAAGTCGAGGGCATTACGACGATGCTCTTCCATTCCTGTAGCAACAGGAAAAATATTTGGATCAAAGATGATATCTTGGGGAGGAAAATTTACTTTATCAACTAAAATTCTGTACGCTCGTTCACAAATTTCTATTCTTCGTTGGTATGAATCTGCCTGGCCCAATTCATCAAAAGCCATCACTATAACGGCAGCGCCATAACGCAGAACTGTTTTAGCCTGCCTTATAAAAACTTCTTCACCTTCTTTTAATGAAATAGAGTTTACTATACTCTTTCCTTGCACGCATTTCAATCCGGATTCTATCACATGAAACTTAGAAGAATCAATCATAATTGGAAGTTTTGAGATATCGGGCTCTGCTGCAATTAGATTTAAAAATTTAATCATCACTTTTTCAGAATCCAACATTCCCTCATCCATATTCACATCAATAACTTGCGCACCGCCCTCTACCTGATCTCGCGCGATTGACAATGCTTCTTCATAATTTTTTTCGGTTATTAAACGAGCAAATTTACGACTGCCTGTAACATTAGTTCTTTCGCCCACATTCATAAAATTACTTTCAGGACGAAGCGTTACAGCTTCTAGTCCGCTAAGATGTAATAGATGATCGCGTTCAGGTCGAACTCTTGGCTTAACAGTAGCGGCTATACGCGCAATTTCTGCAATGTGCTCAGGTGTTGTACCACAACATCCACCAACAATATTTAAGAAGCTGCTATTTAAAAAATCGATGATTTGATGACCCATTGCATGAGGCGTTTCATCATAGCCACCAAATTGATTTGGGAGCCCTGCATTTGGATAAGCAGAAATAAAAAATGGAGCTTTATTCGAAAGTTCTTCCAGATAAGGACGCATTTCTTTGGCACCTAAGGCACAATTCAATCCGATACTTAATAGATTAACATGAGAAAGAGAATTTAAAAAAGCTTCCACTGTTTGTCCACTCAAAGTTCTACCACTTGCATCAGTGATAGTGCCTGAAATCATCACGGGCAGATCAACACCTTTTTCTTCTTGTACAATTTGAATAGCATATAATGCAGCCTTCGCATTCAGCGTATCAAAAATTGTTTCTATCAATAATAAATCTACACCGCCTTCAATCAATCCTCTTACTTGCTCTGAATAAGCATCTACTAGCATATCAAATGTTACAGCTCGATATCCTGGATCATTAACATCTGGAGAAATAGAGGCTGTACGATTAGTAGGGCCAATAGCGCCTGCAACATACTTCGTATATTCATTCCCGTTAGTAGTATAATATTCAGCTACTGCCGCACGAGCTAATTTTGCCGCCTCCACATTTAATTCATATGAAAGGGACTCCATGCTATAATCGGCCATAGAGATTACCTGAGCTGAAAAAGTATTGGTTTCAATAATATCAGCACCGGCAATCAAATATTCCAGATGAATGGCTTTAATGATATCCGGACGTGTTAGGGTTAGTAACTCATTGTTACCTTTCACATCACTGGCCCAATTTGCGAAACGCTCGCCACGGTAATCAGCTTCTTCCAGCTTGTATTGCTGGATCATAGTTCCCATCGCCCCGTCAATAACGAGAATCCGCTGTTTTAAATCACTTTCTATATTCTTACTCATTATCAATGTTTATAAAATAAAAAATCTCCTCTCGGAAGCCGGAAGAGATTTACTTGTTTATTTAGAAATCTTTCGGCAGTTATCTTTTTTCAATTGAATTGAATCAGGAATTGGCACCTTCTTTTGCAAGGGTTGCCAAGGTATCATAGGGCTCAGTCCCTCCACCTTTCTGGATAATTGCTTTGTTAAATAGTTATTTTTAAGAGCTAGAGGCAAAGTTATAACAAATGAGTTTAAATAAAAAATAATAGATGCCACTGTTTGAATGATAAAGATTATTCAAATAATTAAGGTTTATATGTCTAGCAATTTTAACTTTGCTCACTCTAAATTTAAATTAACAACATGAAAAAATTAATAATTGTTTGCGTACTGACACTATTCTCAATGTTAGGGTTCTCACAAACAGCTAAACGCCCTCAGGCAATTGGAGGATTTATTGGGTTAGCTCAATACAATGGTGACTTAGGTCAGGGATTCTTTGGCAAGGGCCAGGCTTCTCATGCACATATTGGATTTAATTATAGTCATTACATTACTCCTACTGTTGATTTTATTACCAATATTTCCTTTGGCTCTATTGGATACAGAGAGAATTTAGGAAAAGGATTTAAGGCAAATCAAGTTGCATGGAATGCAATGGTTCGGTTATATCTTTTAAATACAGATAAGAATACAATATCCCCATTTGCTCATGGCGGAATTGGTTTTCAAAAGTTAAATGGCAAAGAGGTAGTAGAAGGGTCAGATTTCTGCTTTCCATTTGGAGCAGGTGTCCGTTACAGAATTAATGAATTATGGAATGTTTATCTATCAGAGACCGTTTTATACTCAGATCACGATAATCGTGATTATACAGTTCGTAACGACAATGATTCTTACTTGATGCATAGCATTGGAATCACTAAAAACTTTGGATTACTTAAGGATAGCGATAAGGATGGCGTTCCTGACAATGAAGATAAATGTCCTAAAACACCTAAAGGAACGGCTGTTGACGGTAGTGGTTGTCCGTTAGACCGCGATGGCGATGGAATTTTAGACAATGTAGATAAATGTCCGGATGTAAAAGGAACTGCTGCAACCCAAGGATGCCCTGATAAAGACAAAGACGGTATAGCAGATTCGGATGATAAATGTCCGGATGTATTTGGTATAATTGCTATGAAAGGATGCCCTGATCAAGATGGCGATGGAATAACTGATGCTGACGATGTTTGTCCGACAGAAAAAGGTGATATCAGCATGAAAGGTTGTCCTGATAAAGATGGGGATAAACTTGCTGATAATATTGATCAATGTCCTGAGGTAGCAGGACCAGTTGAAAATAAAGGTTGCCCTTATGAAAAAGACCAGGTTGCCATTATGGAAAAGGCAGACAATGTATATTTCGAATTAGGTAAAGATGTGATTCAAAATAATTACAGCGATGCTTTAAATCAGGTTGCTGAGTTAATGAAGAAAAATTCGAATTACACATTAGAAATTGAAGGACATACTGACAATACGGGTGATGCAGCCAAGAACATGGATTTATCGCAACGCAGAGGAAATACAATTAAGAAATATTTAGTTACTAAGGGAATTGATGAGAACCGTCTAAAAACACAAGGATTTGGCGATACTCGTCCGCTTGTGGCAAATGATTCCGAAGAAAACAAAGCCAAGAATCGAAGAGTAGAGTTTAAAGTAAACCGCTAAAAATTGACAGAGGCCATCCGAAACGATGGCCTCTTTTTTTGAAATAATATAAAAGATTAACAAACGCCTAATGTTTGTAATTGTTAATTGGTTAATTTTGTACCATTATGATTATAGAGCAATTAAAAGAACTTTCTGATAGAACAGATGCTCTGAGGAGGCATCTTTGACGTCGATAACCGACTTCAACAAATAGCACAGGAAGAGCAACTAACACATGCCCCCGATTTTTGGAATGACTCTAAGCGAGCTGAACAAATTTTAAAAAATATCAACCTTAAAAAAGATTGGACAAACGCTTTTAAAGAAGTTCAAGCTGCGATTGAAGATTTGGCAGTACTTTTTGAATTTCATAAAGAAGGCGAAGCAAAGGAAGAGGAGGTGGATAGTTCTTATATTGTTACCTTAAAGCTAATAGAAGATTTAGAATTTAAAAATATGCTTAGCGGCGAAGAAGACCGTTTAAGTGCAGTACTAACTATCAATTCCGGTGCTGGTGGGACGGAAAGTCAGGATTGGGCTTCGATGCTTTTGAGAATGTATTTGCGTTGGGCGGAGCGTCATAAATTCAAAGTAACGGAAATTGATTACCTTGATGGGGATGGGGCTGGAATTAAATCGGCCACGTATGAAATCGAAGGCAACTATGCATATGGTTATTTGAAAAGTGAAAATGGGGTTCATCGTTTAGTGCGCATATCGCCTTTTGACGCAAATGCCAAAAGACATACTTCGTTCGCATCGGTTTATGCATACCCTTTAATTGATGATGAAATTAAAATTGAAATTAAAGATGCTGATATCTCCATTCAAACATCTCGTTCAGGTGGTGCTGGTGGACAAAATGTAAATAAAGTAGAGACCAAAGTTCAGTTGACGCATCATCCTACAGGGATTGTTGTTATTTGCCAGGTAGAGCGTACGCAGGGAGGAAATAAAGAACGAGCTATGCAAATGTTACGCTCGCAATTATATGAACTGGAGATAAGAAAGCGTAATGAAGCAAAAGCTGTTACTGAAAATTCAAAGAAAAAAATTGAATGGGGAAGTCAAATCAGAAGTTATGTTTTACATCCTTACAAATTAGTGAAAGATGTTCGCACTGATTATGAAACTTCCGACACAGGAGCTGTGCTTGATGGAGAGATTGATGAATTCATCAAGGCTTACTTAATGGAATACGCAGAATAAAATAAAAAGAATAAATCATAAAGAATATGAATTACAGAATAGAAAAAGACACAATGGGAACAGTACAGGTTCCCGCTGATGTTTATTGGGGAGCGCAAACACAACGCTCTATTGAGAATTTTAAAATTGCTCAAGACATTAATAAAATGCCGAAAGAAATCATTCGTGCCTTTGCTATTTTGAAGAAGGCTGCTGCAATTACCAATATGGATGCAGGTGTGCTGACAAAAGAAACATGTGATTTGATTGGAAAAGTATGTGATGAGATTTTAGAGGGGAAATTAGACGACCAGTTTCCGTTGGTAGTATGGCAGACAGGCTCAGGAACTCAAAGCAATATGAATGTGAACGAAGTGGTTGCATATCGTGCACATGTGATGCAAGGAGGCTCTTTGATGGATGAGAAAAAAGTTGTTCATCCAAATGACGATGTAAATAAATCGCAATCATCAAACGATACCTTCCCTACTGCGATGCATATTGCAGCTTATAAAATATTGATGGATGTAACGTTACCGGGGTTACGTACTTTGCGCGATACACTTAAATCAAAGTCTAAAGAGTTCATGCATATAGTTAAAATTGGCCGTACACATTTAATGGATGCGACGCCATTAACATTAGGTCAGGAACTTAGCGGGTATGTATCTCAACTAGACCATGGTATTCGGGCAATTGAGCATACATTAAATCATCTTGCTGAATTAGCATTAGGTGGAACTGCAGTGGGAACAGGAATTAATACACCAAAAGGATATGCTGAAAATGTTGCAATGAACATTGCACAACTTTCTGGACTGCCATTTATCACAGCTGAAAATAAATTTGAAGCATTAGCTGCGCATGATGCTATTGTAGAATCGCATGGAGCTTTAAAAACTGTAGCTGTTAGCTTGATGAAAATTGGAAATGATATTCGTTTATTAGCCTCCGGACCTCGTTGTGGTATTGGAGAATTATTTATTCCTGATAACGAACCAGGATCATCAATTATGCCTGGTAAAGTAAACCCTACACAATGTGAAGCAATGACCATGGTAGCTGCTCAAGTAATGGGGAATGATGTAGCCATAAATATTAGTGGTGCAACAGGACATTTTGAGTTGAATGTATTTAAACCTGTAATCATTTACAACTTTCTTCATTCGGCGAGGTTAATTGGCGACGTATGTATGTCGTTTAACGATAAATGCGCGGTTGGTATTGAACCAATTGAAGCTAATATAAAAAACAACCTGAACAACTCATTAATGTTGGTTACATCGTTGAATACACATATCGGATATTATAAAGCCGCTGAAATTGCACAGACAGCACACCGTAATGGTAAAACATTAAAAGAAACAGCTATTGAATTAGGATATTTAACTGCAGAAGAGTTTGATCGCTGGGTAGATCCATTAACGATGGTTGGCGAATTGCCTTCTTAAATACTGTTATCATGAGTAATACTGCCCTTATAAAAAACGCAAATATTGTAAATGAAAACAAAATTTTCAGAGGTGATGTATTAATTAAGAATGGTCGCATTGAAAAAATTGATCGATCGATATCAGTCAATGAAAATTGCTTAGAAATTAACGCGGAGCATTTACATTTATTACCCGGTTGTATTGATGATCAGGTTCATTTCAGAGAGCCAGGACTAACACATAAAGGCGAAATTTATACGGAAGCAAAAGCTGCTGTTGCAGGAGGAGTCACCAGTTACATGGAAATGCCGAATACAAATCCGCAGACAATCACGCAAGAATTATTAGAAGCGAAATACCAGCGAGCATCAGAATGTTCCCTTGCTAACTATAGTTTTTTTATGGGCGTTACTAATCATAACTACGAAGAAGTAGTTCGTACAAATCCCTTAAATGTTTGCGGAATTAAAATATTTATGGGTTCGAGTACAGGTGATATGTTGGTAGATGATACAAATGTTCTTAGCAGAATATTTGGCAATGCTCCTACCCTTATTGCTGTTCATTGCGAAGATGAAGCAACAGTAAAGAAGAATCTTGCATTGGCGAAAGAAAAATACGGCGAAGATATTCCAATGGAAATGCATCCTATCATCAGAGATGAAGAGGCTTGTTATTTATCTTCTTCGCTTGCAGCAGATTTAGCCAGAAAAAAAGGGACACGCTTACACATCCTACATATATCAACTGAAAAAGAATTATCACTTTTCGATAATTCGTTACCGTTAGCAGATAAAAAGATAACTGCAGAAGCATGTATTCACCATTTGTATTTCACAGATGAAGATTATAAAACGAAAGGCTCACTTATTAAGTGGAATCCTGCTATTAAATCGCAACGCGATAGAGATGCTATTCGTGCCGCAGTAAACAACAACATCATTGATGTGATAGCAACTGATCATGCGCCGCATACGAATGAAGAAAAAAATAATAATTATTTAAATGCGCCATCAGGCGGACCATTAGTACAACATGCTTTACCTGCTATGTTAAATGCAGTAAGTGAAGGTTGGATAACGTTGGAAAAAGTAGTTGAGAAGATGTCGCATTCAGTGGCAGTTTGTTTTAACTTAGAAAAGCGAGGATTTATCAGAGAAGGATATTATGCTGATTTAGTTTTAGTTGATTTAAACAAACACACCACTGTTACCAAAGAAAATATTTTATACAAATGTGGCTGGTCGCCGTTTGAAGGAACGACTTTTAAGGGTGCGATTGATAGTACATTTGTGAATGGAAATAGAATTTATCATCAAGAGAATTTTAATGAGATTACTAATGGGCATCGTTTAACTTTTTCGAAAAGATGAAAAAATTACTAATTGCTTTTGTTTGTACACTGACAATTATTTCCTGCAATAAAAGTCAAGAAAAAATTCCTGACAATTTAATTGCTAGAGAAAAGCTGATTCCGCTACTAGCCGATTTGCAATACACAGAAGCAATTATTCAACTTAAGAACCTAAGTTACACGGATAGCACCAAAGCAATTGCATATGGTCACTACAAATATGTTTTAGAGAAACATAAAATATCGTCCGAAGAATTCACAACAACATTTGATTGGTATAAAAATCATCCGAAAGAAATGAGTGAACTTTACAAAGAAGTACTCACCCAATTAAGTAAAGATGCAGCCACTAAAAAACCCTAACTAATTAGTCAGGGTTTTCTTTTTACTTTAAGTATTTATCTAGCCAATCAAAATAAACGCGTTGCCATAAAATGCTATTTTGTGGTTTTAGTACCCAATGACCTTCGTCAGGGAAATACAAGAAGCGAGAAGGCACATTATTCATTTGTGCAGCTGTAAAAGCTTCAATACCTTGATTTAGAGGCACACGGAAATCTTTTTCGTTATGAATTACTAAGATTGGAGTATCCCAGTTTTTCACGAAGCGATTTGGAGAAAATGCATTATAACTTTTTGGTTGTGGAGTATTCCAATAAGGACCTTCTAAATCATGATTCGCAAAGAACAATTCTTCCGTACAAGCAAATTCAGATTCTAAATTAAAAACTCCGCAATGCGAGATAAATGTTTTAAAGCGCTTATTATGATTACCTGCTAACCAATACACAGAAAATCCACCGTAGCTCGCTCCTACTGCGCCTAAACGACTTTTATCAACGTATGGCTCATTGCTCACTTCATCTATAGCAGATAATAAATCCTTCATTGGTTGTCCGCCCCAATCACCTTGAATCTGATCATTCCATGCTTCGCCAAACGACGGTAGTCCGCGTCGGTTAGGAGCAACAATAATATAACCCTTTGCGGCCATCAAACTAAAATTCCAGCGGTAAGAGAACGACTGGCTAACTACACTTTGCGGACCGCCTTGACAGAATAACAATGCAGGATATTTTTTATTCGGATCAAAATCTGGGGGATAAACTACCCAAACTAATTCTTCTTTTCCATCGGTAGTTTTCACCATTCGTTTTTTCACGGTGGCCTTTTTAAACTTTGCCCAAGCAGGATCAGTGATATTTGTAATTTTAGTAACCTTATTATCGCTTGCATTTATTGAGTACAACTCTGAAGGCATAGTCATATCAACACGAGCAACAACAATTTTTATTATTTTGCCCATACCCGAAACCGTTAGTTCGTTATAGTCAGCCTGATCAAACGTTAATTGTTTGACTGGCGATTTAGCTTTAGGATTTAAATCAAATGAAAATACCTGATGTGTAGCATTAACAGGAGATAGAAAATAAAACTTCTTACTATCAGAAGTAAACTGAACAGCATCTACATTATAATCGAAATTGGTTATCAATTCCTTTTTCACTTTAGAAGTCACATCATAAGCAAACAAACGATTTCTGTCGGATTCATAACCTGGTGTTTCCATTGAATGCCACAACAACATTTTACCATCTAGCGACCATACAGGATCATTATCATAACCATTCATTCCTTCGGTAAGATTTGATGTTTTGCCTGATGTTAAATCATACAAATAGATTTCTGTATTTGTACTCATCGCATCATCCTTTCCCCATAACTTTTCAGACGTGTAAGCAATAGTTTTCCCATCTGGAGAAAACGCTACTTGCTCGTCGCCACCAAATGGGCTAGTAGGAGCATCCCATTTTTCATTCAACAAAATATCTTTTGCTTCTCCGTTAAGTTTTCCAGCAGAATAACCAGCAATAAAAATATGACTGTAAGCATAGTCGTGCCACGCATTCCAATGACGAAACATTAATCCATCGATGATGCGAGCGCCATCTGTTTTAGGAAGATCGGGATAAATTTCACTTGGCTTCTTATCGAGCTTCACATCGGCAGCATACCATAGCTGATTCATTGAAGGTGCATATCCGAAGCAGTTAATACCGCCAGCAACAAAAGTGATTTGCTGTTTATCAGAACCATCAGCATTTATTTCCCACAGCTGTGCATCCCCATTCGCATCGGCAGTCATATAACCAATCTTTTTCCCATCGGGACGCCAGCGAGCGCTACTTTCATCAACTGATGAATTTAATAATGGCGTTACTACACCACCGTTAGGAGCGGTCATGTATAAATCTCCCTGACCTTTATTAGCAGCAATATCAAAAGTGCGAACACCAAATACTACTTTGCTTCCATCGGGCGACAAGCGAGGATCAGAGACCCTGCCTATTTTCCATAAATCTTCCGGCGTTAAAGTACTTTGTGCGAAGGAAACACTTGCGATACAAACAAGTGCCCAAATTAAATTTAATTTTTTCATGCTTTGATAATAAGTTTTCAAAATTGAAGAAAAGAAATCAAAGATCCATATTTTGAATGATAAAATTACGTGTTAATTCAACCAACTTTCCTGGAGCAGGATCATCCATCTTAATTCCTCCAATCGCTACTCTTACTAGTCGTAAAGTTGGAAAACCAACAGCAGCTGTCATCTTTCTTACTTGTCGATTTTTACCTTCCGTTAATTTTAATTCAATCCAAGTATCAGTTACAGTTTTACGAAGACGGACTGGCGGATTACGTTCAGGCAGCTCAGGCGTATCAATGATTCGCGCATCTGAGCTACGTGTATCATAAGACTGACCATCGATTGTGACAGTAACCCCATCTTTTAATTGTTGAATTGCTTCATCTGTAATAACCCCTTCTACCAATACATAGTAAGTTCGTTTATGCGCATTTTTCGGATGCAATAATAATTGATTAAGCGATTTATCATTC
>CALQOD010000089.1 GCA_943332105.1 Chitinophaga pinensis
CATGTGTACACAGGATTCTGCTTTTCCAAGTTATAATGTCCCTGCTATAATGCTTGATGTTGCGGCGCCTTTTTATTTTGATGGCGATAATGATGGGAATAAAGATTTAGTGGTTTCTAATTTCTTTGATACTGGTGAGGATTATAAAAATGTGATGTTGTATAATAACATTACCAACAATCAAACGAATGTGTTTAATTTTACAACTAATGAATGGCTCGTTAATCAAATGGTAGAAGTGGGTACGGGTGCGCATCCTGCTTTTTTTGATGTTAATGCAGATGGTAAATTAGATTTATTAATTGCAAATGAATATCGTTCTGATGCTGGTGTTTTAAAGGGTAAAATTGCTTACTATATTAACGTTTCAACAGGAAGTGATTTTAAATTTCAATTTGTTACAGCCGATTTCGATTCACTTTCATTAACTGGCATTATTGGTATATCATTAACTTTTGGTGATATTGATGGTGATAATGATGATGATATGATTGTAGGCGATGCAAGTGGAAATATTCATCTTTTTTCAAATATTGCTGCAATTGGTGCGCCTGCTTCATTTGTACTTACTACTCCTAATTATCTTGGAATAAATGTAGGTAGCAATGCTACGCCTCAATTGGTAGATGTGGATAGAGATGGACAGATTGATTTGTTATTAGGCGAGCGTAATGGCAATATCAATTATTATCATAACAATGGAGGAGTTGTATTTGCTTTCGTAACAGCAAATTTTGGAGGTGTAAATGTCAGAAAGCTTAATTCCTTTGCCGGCTTTAGTGTTCCTTATTTATTTGATAACGGTAGCGGATATGAGCTATTGGTTGGTTCTTTAAGTGGTTATTTATATCATTATAACAACATTGATGGCAACTTAACTGGTAATTTCAATTTAGCGGATAGTATGTTTCAGAATATATTTGAACCTCAAAGGTCATTTCCTGCCGCAGCCGATGTAGATGCTGATGGTAAATATGATTTGGTGGTTGGCAATGCGTGTGGAGGAGTGGTTTTATACACGCAAAACAGTTTGTTGTCATTAAATAATTCACAAGGAAACTCAATGGTTGATTTTAGTGTTTATCCTAATCCTTCAAACGATGCATTTACATTAGAATTAAAAGAGTTTAATCATCTTGAGAGCGCATATTTAACAATTACCGATTTCGCTGGAAGGTCTATTTATTCTGAAAAAATCGCAACAAGCATCATTACCATTAGTAATGAAATTCTAAATCCAGGTATTTACATTTGTCAAATAAAAGTCGGACAAAGTTTATTCGCAAAGAAAATTCTTAAACTATGAAAAAATCCTATTTCTTAGTTCTCTTTACATTGCTAATTACATCTTGTGATAGTTGTAAAGAAGAGGATTGTAAAGCTGGTTCTGGTGGCGGATTAACAGTTGCTTCTAAGATCATTCATCATACTCGTGAAATAAAGGGTTGTACAGTTTATGTGAAATTTAATACGCAAGATTTTCCAGGCACAAGTCTTTCAAATTACGATTTGTCTTTTGAAGCCAACGATACTACAAGTGTTGCATATCTTAGAGGTCTGAATTGTGGCGATTATTATTTCTATGTAATGGGAATTGATAGTTTATTAACTCCTCCAAATAATGTTGTTAAGGGAGGAATGCCATTTAGCACTGCTCAAAAAGAAGGAACTCAAAGTATAAACTTATATGTTACAGAAGGTGATTAAAAATAAAATCCATATAGTATTTTTCTTCCTCTTCATGATTGTTTCATCGTGTAGATATGATGTTTACGAAGCTCCTGCAGTTACAAATTATCCTGATGATGTTGCAATTATTATTATAGGAAAATGCGCCACTGCTGGATGTCATAATGAAGTGAGCAGTATTGGTGCTGCTGGTTTAGATTTATCTACTTGGGAGGCTTGTTATCGTGGAACTAATAACGGAGCTGTTGTGATACCTCGTCGACCAGACTTTAGCACCTTGCTTTATTTTACAAATACAGATAGTACCAAAGGATTAGTTGTTCTTCCAACAATGCCTATTAATGGTACGCCTTTGTCTGATGCTGAATACCAATCGCTGAAAGCCTGGATTGAAGCTGGTGCAAAATCAAAATTGGGAGAAGTGATGTTTCCCGTTGATGCCAATCGTAGAAAGTACTATGTATCTAATCAGGGTTGTGATGTTGTTTCAGTTTTTGATGCAAAGAAGAAAGTTGTTATGGCAATGGTTGATGTTGGACAGAATGCGGGCGCAACGCCACCTGAATCGCCACATAATATTAAAGTCACTCCTGATGGAAGATATTGGGCAACTGTTTTTCTTAACTCTGATGTTGTTCAGCTATACAGCACCGTTAGTGATGAGTTGGTTAAGACGATTCCGATTGGCAATGGTATAGCAGGAGGCTGGAATACTATCTGTATTTCTAAGAATTCAAAGTTTGGATATGCTGTTGATTATAATGGAGGGCGCGTTGCTATTGTTGATTTTGACAACAGTACATCACAGACAATAGGTCCATTCCCAAGTACAGGTTCTGCAATTAATCTGCATGGTTCTGCATTGAATGCAACTGATGATACATTATATGTAACTTACCAGGAATCAAGCAAGCTAGTTAAAATCCCTTTGGTGGACCCTTCCAATTATGAAGATGTGAATTTAAATCCCGTAGGTCCTGATTTTTCATCACAAGCTTTAAAGCCTCATGAAATTATTTTTGCTCCTGATTACAGTAAATATTTTGTAACATGTCAGGATGTAAATCAAGTTCGTGTATTTGATGCAGCAACAAACCAGCTAATAAAGGTAATTCCTGTTGGAGTTTATCCTTTGGAATTTGCAATGTCGGCTGAGAATAATTTATTGTTTGTTACAAATCAGGAGGACATAACCTTTATGCCTGATGTTAAAGGCTCGGTAAGTGTAATAGATATTAATTCGCTTTCGGAACTAAAAAAAGTAAAAGTAGGATGGCAGCCTCATGGTATCGCTGTTGATAAAGCAAATAATTGTGTGATTATAGCAAATAGAAATTTTACAGGTGGATCTGCTCCACATCATGCCTCTGCTTGTGCTGGTAAGAATGGCTCGCTTAGTAAAATTGATATGATTACTTTAGAAAAAGACAACTCCTTCAAACCAGAATTATCAGTCGATCCTTATTCTGTTGCAATAAAACCATAATGCAAAAGTCAATTATATTTTACGATATTGAATGCATTATGTGCTCGCGATTTGTTTTATTAATTTCCAAGTACGACAAATATTCGTCTATTTATTTTTCAGGTTTAGACTCCGATTTGTTTAAATCGATAAAACAAAATACCCAGAAAATTATTCCTGATCAAACGGTAGTGTTTTATAAGAATCAAACAGATTTCTATTATAAATCGGATGCGGTGTTGCAAATATGTAGGCAATTAAAATTTCCGTTGAATCTTTTTATTGTTTTTAATATTCTTCCAACTAGGTTTTTGAATTGGATGTATAGTTATATAGCAGTTTATCGTAGAACTTGGTTTAAAAACTCGAGTGAAAAATGTAGTCTCGTTCAATCTAAATTTTCAGAGCGAATAATAAAATAAAAGAGGCAACATAAAGCGCCTCTTTTATAAATTCAATGAACTGAATTAAGCAGTTTACATATTATCTAAAACGCTCATTACTTCTTTTACTGCAGTTGCTGAATTTGTCAACAATAATTTTTCTGCATCATTTAAATGAAGCTCTATAATTTCTTCGATACCATTTTTGCCCAATTTTACAGGAACTCCAAGGTAGATATCTTTCATTCCATATTCGCCTTGCAACCAAGCGCAAACAGGATAAATTCTTTTTTGATCACGAACAATTGCTTCTACCATTTGAGCTGCTGCAGCACCCGGTGCATACCATGCAGATGTTCCCATCAAGTTTACTAGTTCACCACCACCGGATTTAGTACGCTGCACAATAGCTTCTAACTTATCAGATGAAATTAATTCTGTTACTGGAATACCTGATACAGTTGTATATCGTGGAAGCGGTACCATTGTATCACCGTGGCCACCCATTAAAATAGCTTGAATATCTTTTGGAGAGCAATTTAATGCTTCGGCTAAGAAGGCACGGTAGCGTGCGGTATCTAAGATGCCAGCCATGCCAAATACTTTTTTGCTGTCTAGGCCTGAGTTTAAATAAGCGCAATAAGTCATTACATCTAAAGGATTACTTACTACGATAATAATTGTATTAGGCGAATACTTAATTATACTTTCAGTTACTGATTTTACAATTCCTGCATTAGTAGCGATAAGGTCATCACGACTCATTCCTGGTTTTCTTGGAAGTCCAGATGTTATTACTACCACATCAGAGCCAGCTGTCGCCGCATAATCGTTAGTTGATCCTTTTACGCGTGTGTCGTAAAGATTAATTGGAGCAGTTTGCCAGATATCAAGAGATTTACCTTCTGCGATTCCTTCCTTGATATCTAATAATATTACTTCGTTGGCTAGTTCATTATGAGCTATGACATTTGCGCATGTGGCTCCAACATTACCAGCGCCTACTACAGTTACTTTCATTTTGTTGTTCTTAAATTTTGTGATGCGAAATTACAAAAAACCTAATGGTATCAAACCAAAAAGAACTAATAATAATTATGATTTTGATATAAATAAAAAAGCCACAGAATGGCTGTGGCTTTTTAAAAGTACTTTAATGCTTAAGCATCTACTTTAGCATACTTAGCATTTTTCTCGATGAATTCGCGGCGAGGAGGAACATCATCACCCATAAGCATTGAGAAAATACGATCTGCTTCGGCAGCACTTTCAATTGTAACCTGACGAAGTGTGCGTGTGTCTGGGCGCATAGTTGTTGACCATAATTGTTCAGCATTCATTTCTCCAAGACCCTTATATCGTTGAATATTCACAGATGACTCTTTGCCTTCACCGGCCATTCTCTTTGAAGCTGCAAGACGCTGTTCATCGGTCCAGCAATATTCCTCTTCTTTTCCTTTTTTAACTAAATAAAGTGGAGGAGTTGCAATATAGATATATCCATTCTCAATTAATTCTTTCATATGACGGAAGAAGAAAGTAAGAATTAGTGTTGTAATATGACTACCGTCCACATCGGCATCGGTCATAATTACAATTTTATGGTAGCGTAATTTAACAATGTTTAATGCTCTTTCATCTTCTGGGGTTCCTTTTGAAACACCCATTGCGGTAAACATATTACGGATTTCTTCGTTATCGAAGATTTTATAATCCATTGCCTTTTCCACATTAAGAATTTTACCTCTTAAGGGAAGAATAGCCTGGAAATTTCTGTCGCGGCCTTGCTTAGCTGTTCCGCCTGCAGAATCTCCCTCAACAAGGAACAATTCACATTTACCAGGATCTCGTTCAGAGCAATCGCTTAATTTACCTGGAAGCCCTGTTCCAGTAAAAGCTCCTTTTCGTTGAACCATCTCTCGCGCTTTACGAGCAGCATGACGAGCCGTTGCAGCTAGGATCACTTTATTAACGATAGTACGAGCTTCGCGCGGATGTTCTTCTAGATAAATATTAAGCATTTCAGCTACGGCTTGGTCAACAGCGCCCATTACTTCGCTATTACCAAGTTTTGTTTTTGTTTGACCTTCAAATTGAGGTTCTTGAACTTTAACCGAAATAACAGCTGTCAACCCTTCACGAAAGTCGTCTCCGCTAATATCAAACTTCAATTTCGATAAAAATCCTTGTTTTTCAGCATAACTCTTAAGTGTCCTAGTTAGTGCCCTTCTGAATCCAGCTAAGTGGGTACCACCTTCATGTGTATTAATATTGTTCACATATGAATGAACATTCTCATTGAACGAAGAGTTATAGCTTAGTGCAACCTCAACAGGAATTCCACTTTTTTCGCCTTCCATATAGATGGCTTCTTCCATCAATTTTTCTCTTGTCTTATCTAAGAATTCAACGAATTCAACAATGCCTCTATCAGAATAAAAACGCTCCGAGTTTACAGGGTTATTATTTTCATCTAATTCACGAAGATCTGTTAAGTTGATATAAATTCCTTTATTTAAGAAAGACAATTCTCGCATGCGTGAGGCGATGGTATCATAAATAAATACTGTAGATGTAAAAATAGAATCATCAGGTTTAAAAGTTACTTCTGTGCCTGTTCTATTAGTTTCGCCAATAATTTTTGCAGAATATAATGGTTTTCCTATGCTAAATTCTTGCTCCCATATTTGGCCATTACGGTGTATTGTTGCTCTAAGATGGATTGACAAAGCGTTAACACAAGAGACCCCAACACCATGAAGCCCTCCAGATACTTTATAGGAATCTTTATCGAATTTGCCCCCTGCATGAAGAACGGTCATAACTACTTCAAGTGCAGACTTCTTTTCTTTCGGATGCATATCGGTAGGAATACCACGCCCATCATCTTTAACAGTTATGCTATTATCTAGGTTAATAAAAACATCGATGTTTTTACAATGTCCAGCTAATGCCTCATCTATAGAGTTGTCTACTACTTCGTAAACGAGATGATGCAATCCTTTTACGCCAATATCTCCAATATACATGGCTGGTCTCTTTCTTACCGCCTCTAAGCCTTCTAGCACCTGAATACTATCCGCCGAGTACTCGTTTTGTTTTTGATCTTGTTCTAGCAATTGGTCGCTCATTATAAGTTAAATAATTATAGATAAAATTAATGAAACAAAGATAGGAAAAAACATGCTTTGTTTGATACTTAATTATTGCTAATGTTGATAATTCTCTCGATTGTTAATTAGTATTATTTGGCAAATATTTTTGTCGAAAAAATTGATTAAAAATCAGTGCGAAAATGAAAAACGAAATGCTAGCATCTGGCATCAGTTTAAAATGCAAAATATTGCATTTGCTAATTTATAATGGGTTTTGAAACGGCCTGTTTTAAGACAGTTATATTAAAGTTACGGCGATATTTTTTTTCAACAAATAGCAGTTATTTATTCGCAATATTCGCAATATGCTGGAAATCAATCTAAAGCCCAATATAATTAATTCCCCCTCTTTTTTTTTAATTTGAAATAATTTGTTTCCTTTGTCCTTCTGAGAAACTGTAAAAATACACGATCCCTTATGTTTAAGAAATCATTACGCTTATTAGTGGTCTTTTCGTTGACCATTGTATTCAGTTTTGCTGCTAACAAAGCTCCAAAAGCTCCAAAAACCAAAACTAAAAAAGCAGACAAAGTTTATACAGTCGGGCAGTATTACACTGCTGCAGCATTGTATAAAAAGGCTTATGCTAAATTTAACAAAAGCGAGCAAAAAGGCTGGGCTGCATACCGTACAGGAGAATGTGCTCGTATGGTTAATAATAATGCGGAAGCCGAAGATTGGTATGGCAAGGCTGTAAAAGCTAAATACAAAGATCCAATATCTATTTTGCGTTATGCTGAAGCATTGAAAGCTAATGGTAAATATGCTGAAGCAATTGCACAATACAACGCATACCAAGAGAAGAATCCGGCAGATAGTAAGATCGCTGCAAAAATAAAAGAATGCGAGCAGGCTCAAGCTTGGAACGATAAGCCAACGCGCGCCAAGGTTGAAAACGTATCAGGTGTCAACTCAAAATATCATGAATTCGCGCTATGCGAAAATCCTTCAGCTAAGGGAAGTCTTGTATTCACTTCATCAAGAGAGGAGTCTACAGGTTCTAAAAACGATAATTGGTACGGCGAAAAATATTTCGATATTTTCCAGGCTACGAAAGACAATAATGGTAAATGGAGCACTCCAACTATATTCCAAAGTTCCGCTAATTCTGATAATTCAGATGGCGCAGCTTGTTTTGATGCTACAGGGAAAACAATGTATTTTACTACTTGTCCTGTAGTAAAGGATAAAAACATGCAATGTAAAATTATGATGACTAAGCTTGCCGATGGTAAGTGGAGTGATCCCGTTTCTTTACCTTTTAATAGTGATAATTACACTTGTGGTCATCCAAGCTTATCTGCTGATGGCAAAACTTTATATTTTGCGAGTGATATGCCCGGCGGTTCAGGTGGTAAGGATATCTGGATGTCATCATGGGATGACGCAGCAGGAGCATGGGGAACACCACTAAATGCAGGTTCAGTAATTAATAGTGATGGTGATGATATGTTTCCTCGCCTTACATCAAGCGGACGTTTGTATTATGCATCTAATGGAAAACCAGGAATGGGTGGATTAGATATGTTCTATTCGACTAATGAAGCTGGTTTGTGGTCAGAGCCAGTTAACCTACAGGCTCCTGTTAATTCAGGTGCTGATGATTTTGGTGTAATTATGACTTCTGAGACAACTGGTTATTTTTCTTCCAGTCGTTCAGGTGGACAAGGTGGAGATGATATTTACTCTTTCGTTATTCCTCCTGTAAAGTTAAAAGTTGGTGGTCGTGTATATGATACTGATACAAAAGAAAGCATTGAAGGCGCATCAGTTGAATTGTTTGGTAGCGACGGTACTTCGTTAAGCGTTACAACTAGTGCTGATGGTCTATATACGTATGAATTAAAAGCAAATGTGAAATACAAGATTTCAGCTTCATTTACTGGATATTTAACTAAGTTTCATGAGCTAAGCACAGTTGGAATTGAAGAAGATAAAGACTTTACAAAAGATTTCGATTTCCCATTAAAGTCTACGAAGAAGCCAATTACGGTTCCAATGGTATTCTACGACTTAAACAAATCTACATTGCGTGCTGAATCTAAAACAGCATTAGATGGTTTAATCAAAACATTAACTGAAAATCCTACGTTAACTATTAAGTTGACTTCACATACAGATTTTCGTGCTGATGATAAATACAACATGGACTTATCTAATCGTCGTGCTAAGAGTGTAATGGATTATTTAGTAACCAACGGAATTCCTTCAGATCGATTAACATTCGAAGGAAAGGGTGAAACTGCTCCTAAAGCAGTTGAAAATGATGATGAATACAAACCATTTAAAAGTGGTGATGTTTTAACTAAAGAATTTATTGATGGCTTATCCACTAAAGAATTAAAAGAAGAAGCTCATCAGTACAATCGTCGTACAGAATTTGAAGTTACAGGAGCTACTTATGTTCCAAAAAACTAGTAATAATTTATAAACTGAAACGCCCTGAAATTTTCGGGGCGTTTTTTTTTAAGATTAATCGAACAAAGGAAATCAAACTCGTAAATTTGCATCAATGAATAGTTCAGAAAGATATAATCTTCGCGGAGTTTCGGCAACGAAAGACGAAGTGCATGCCGCTATAAAGTCCGTGGACAAAGGCTTGTTCCCTTCCGCTTTCTGCAAGATTGTTCCGGACTATTTAGGTGGTGATGAAAGTTATTGTAATATTATGCATGCTGATGGTGCAGGGACAAAAAGTAGTCTTGCTTATGCCTATTGGAAAGAGACGGGTGACTTGTCGGTATGGAGAGGGATTGCTCAGGATGCATTAATCATGAATATTGATGATTTGTTGTGTATAGGGGCTGTTTCTAATATTTTGTTATCGTCAACTATCGGCAGAAATAAACGATTAATTCCTGCTGACGTAATAGCCGCAATTATTAACGGAACAGAGGAATTAGTTGAGCGTCTTCGATCTTATGGTGTTTCAATTTATACAACTGGTGGAGAAACAGCTGATGTAGGCGATCTTGTCAGGACGATTATTGTTGATAGTACTGTTACCTGCAGAATGAAGCGTAGTGAAGTGATTGATAATGCCAATATTCAAGAAGGCGATGTTATTGTTGGGTTGAGTTCTTTCGGACAAGCAACTTATGAGTCGGAATATAATGGTGGTATGGGAAGCAACGGATTAACGTCAGCAAGGCATGATGTGTTTAATAAAATTATTTCTGAAAAATATCCTGACACCTTTGATGCAGGATTGCCAACTGAATTAGTTTATTCAGGGACAAAAAATTTAACTGATAAAGTTGCAGGTTTAAGTGTTGATATAGGAAAGTTGGTTTTGTCGCCAACGCGTACATACGCACCCGTTATAAAAGCTATGTTTGACGAAATGCGTTCTGAAATTCATGGAATGGTTCATTGCAGTGGAGGAGGCCAGACAAAGGTTTTACATTTTGTAAATGATTTACATGTTATAAAAGATAATTTATTCGATCTTCCGCCTTTATTTAAAATGATACAAGAAGAATCAAATACTGATTGGAAGGAAATGTATCAGGTGTTTAATATGGGACATAGAATGGAATTGTATGTTCATTCATCGCAAGCTGAAAAAATTATTTCCATTTCAAAAAGTTTTAATATCGATGCTCAAATTATAGGTCGCGTAGAAAAAAGTAATCAACGAAAATTAACTATCCAATCGCCATATGGTGTATTTGAATGGTAATTATTATTTATACGAAGTAAAAGAATATGTCGAAAGAAGGAATGTTGGGAAAGCTAGAAGCTTTAGAAGCGAGGTATCACGATTATGGAACACAGTTAAGTGATCCTTCCGTAATTGCAGATCAGAAAAAATTTCAGCAGCTAAATAAGGCCTACAAAGATTTACAGGATATCGTTGACGCAACAGTGAAGTTTCGTTCGCTTTCAAAAAACATTGAAGAAGCAAAGGAAGTAATAGCTAACGATAAGGACGAAGATTTTCGTGCAATGGCTAAAGCGGAGCTTGAAGAACTGGAGCCCGAATTGCAAAAGCTTGATGAGCATATTCAAATGCTAATGATTCCTAAAGATCCTGAAGATAGTAAGCCTGCAATTCTTGAAGTGCGTGCTGGTACTGGTGGTGATGAAGCAAGTATTTTTGCTGGCGATCTTGCTAGAATGTATCAACGCTATTGTGAGCAAAGGGGATGGAAATATGAAGTGGTCGATTTTAATGATGGAAATACAGGTGGATATAAAGAAATTGTGATGGAGATTAATGTTGCAGGTGCCTATGGTGTGTTGAAATATGAAAGTGGCGTTCATCGTGTACAGCGAGTTCCATTAACTGAAACACAAGGACGAATCCATACATCAGCGGCAACTGTTGTTGTTTTACCTGAGGCAGATGAATTTGATGAGATTGTAATTAATCCTGCTGACCTCGAACTTCAAACATCTAGATCGGGTGGTGCAGGCGGACAGAATGTAAATAAAGTAGAAACCAAAGTGCAGTTAACGCATAAGCCAACTGGAATTGTTGTTACCTGTCAGATAGAGCGTTCACAACTTGGAAACCGTGAACGTGCAATGCAAATGTTACGGTCACGCCTATACGAAATGGA
>CALQOD010000090.1 GCA_943332105.1 Chitinophaga pinensis
ACATTTGTTATTGGGGCTTATTCGTGAGGGCGAAGGGATGGCGATCAAGTTTTTAAAATCCCTTAATATTAATCTAGTAGAACTTCGGAAATCTGTTGAAAATGCAGTAAAAGGCAATACAACAATATCAAATAATTTAACAAACATTCCTTTAACAAAGCAAGCTGAAAAAGCGCTTAAAATTACTTATTTGGAAGCTAAAATTTTCAAATCTGAAATAATAGGCACTGAACATTTGTTGCTGGCAATTTTAAAAGACGAAGATAATATTGCTACTCAAATTTTAAATCAGTTTGGTATAACCTACGATATTATGCGTGAAGAACTAGACATTTTTAAATCAAAAATCCGTTCTGAATCTCCTCAATCTGGCGGGGATGAAGATCCTTATTCAAAGGATGACGATGGTCCCTCTTTTGGACAAACTAAAAAACCAACTGATAGCAAGTCGAAAACACCAGTGCTAGATAACTTTGGGCGCGACTTAACGAAAGCCGCGGAAGAAGGTAAGCTAGATCCCATTGTCGGTAGAGAAAAAGAAATAGAGCGTGTATCGCAGATTCTTTCTCGTCGTAAAAAGAACAATCCAATTTTAATTGGAGAACCGGGCGTTGGTAAATCGGCAATTGCTGAAGGTTTAGCACTTCGAATTGTTCAAAGAAAAGTTTCTCGTGTGCTATTTAATAAGAGAATTGTAACGCTTGATTTAGCTTCATTGGTTGCTGGTACTAAATACCGTGGTCAGTTTGAAGAGCGTATGAAAGCGGTTATGAATGAGCTTGAAAAATCGCCAGATGTAATTTTATTTATCGACGAGATTCATACTATTATTGGTGCTGGTGGAGCTTCAGGTTCATTAGATGCATCAAATATGTTTAAGCCAGCATTATCGCGTGGTGAAATTCAATGTATCGGTGCCACTACACTGGATGAATATCGTCAGTATATTGAGAAAGATGGTGCGTTAGACCGTCGTTTCCAAAAGGTAATTGTTGATCCTACTTCAGTCGAGGAAACTATTCAAATTTTAGCAAATATTAAAGAAAGATACGAAGAGCACCATCATGTGAATTATACTCCTGCTGCAATAGACGCATGCGCTAAGTTAACAAGTCGTTATATCACTGATCGCTTTCTTCCAGATAAAGCCATAGATGCTTTAGATGAAGCTGGTTCTCGTGTGCATATTTTAAATATTCATGTTCCGCAAAATATCATTGAGCTTGAGAATAAGGTGGCTGATATTAAGCAAGAAAAAAATCGTGTGGTTCGTAGTCAGAAGTACGAAGAAGCAGCTCGTTTGCGCGACACTGAAAAGCAACTTATTGATCAATTAGAAACAGCTAAAACTTCTTGGGAAGATGAAACGAAAACACAACGATATACTGTTGATGTTGAAGATGTGGCAAATGTAGTGGCTATGATGAGTGGAATTCCAGTTACAAGGATTGCACAGGCAGAGACCACTCGATTGTTAAAGATGCCAGATGAGTTAAAAGGTAAAGTAATTGGTCAGGATGATGCTGTTAAGAAAGTTGTTAAGGCAATTCAGCGTAATCGTGCGGGTTTAAAAGATCCAAATAAACCTATAGGAACTTTTATATTCTTAGGGCCTACTGGTGTTGGTAAAACTGAATTAGCAAAAGTGTTAAGTCAATATTTATTTGATTCTGAAGATGCATTAATTCGAATCGATATGAGTGAGTATATGGAGAAGTTTGCTGTATCTCGTTTGATTGGAGCGCCTCCAGGATATGTTGGATATGAAGAAGGTGGTCAGTTGACAGAAAAGGTTCGTAGAAAGCCTTACTCTATTATATTGTTAGATGAGATTGAAAAAGCACATCCAGATGTATTCAATTTATTACTTCAGGTTTTAGACGATGGACAGTTAACGGATAGCCTTGGACGTAAGATTGATTTCAAGAATACGATTATTATTATGACTTCAAATATTGGCTCTCGTCAACTTAAAGAATTTGGTCAAGGTGTTGGATTTAATACTACAGCTCGATCAAACCAGTCAGATGATCATGCGAAAAGTGTTATTGAAAGTTCTTTGAAGAAAGCCTTCGCTCCTGAATTCTTAAATCGTATTGATGATGTAATCATTTTTAATAGCTTGACTAAAGAAGACATTTTTAAAATTATTGATATAGAACTGTCTGGATTATTTAAGCGTGTTAATGAACTTGGATATAAGTTAAAGTTAACGGATGAAGCAAAAGAATTCTTAACTGATAGAGGTTATGATGCTAGCTATGGTGCCCGTCCATTAAAGCGTGCAATTCAAAAGTACATCGAAGATCCAATGGCGGAAGAAATCATCAAGGGAGAATTGGTTGAAGGTGATACTTTAGAACTCGGACACGAAGTCGATGCCGATCTTTTAAAGATTAATATTGTGAAGCCTCCTAAAGCTTCTAAGAAGAAAAAAGAAGAATTATAAAAGAAGAATTATAAAAGATTCGTATAAATGAAAAGAGCGACCAATTGGTCGCTCTTTTCATTTATATATTTTTTTTAGTCAGCATATTTTTCCATTACTTCTTTGCTTACACCAGTGAATGAAAAGCCACCATCATGAAATAGATTCTGCATGGTAACCATTTTGGTGTAATCGCTAAATAATGTTAAACAATAATCCGCACATGATTCTGCACTTGCATTTCCTAACGGTGACATCGCATCTGCATAATTATAAAATCCATCGAATCCTTTTACCCCTTGTCCTGCTGTAGTTTTAGTTGGTGATTGAGAAATTGTATTAATACGTACTTTCTTTGCTTTACCATAATGATACCCAAAACTACGTGCGATACTTTCTAATAAAGATTTAGCATCAGCCATATCGCTGTAGTCAGGGAATACGCGCTGAGCAGCAATATATGACAATGAAACTACACTACCCCATTCTGAAATAGCGTCTAAACGCATTGCAGTTTGAAGTGTTTTATGCAATGACATTGCCGATATATCCACTGTTTTATGATAATAATCATAGTCTAAATCAGTGTACGTTTTTCCTTTTCGAACATTAGGCGACATACCAATAGAGTGCAATACGAAATCAATTTTACCACCTAATATTTCTTGCGACTTAGTAAATAAATTTTCAAGATCTTCGATACTTGTCGCATCCGCACCAATAACTTGAGCATTACACTTTGTGGCAAGATCGTTAATTGCACCCATTCTTAATGCAACTGGTGCATTTGTTAAGGTAAATATTGCTCCTTCTTCGTGACAGCGTTCAGCGACTTTCCAAGCAATGGAATTTGGATCCAATGCACCGAAAATAATTCCTCTTTTTCCTTTTAACAGGTTAGTAGCCATAGTATCTTATTTATAGGTCAAATGTAATTTAATTATTTGAAAATTTAGTTCTTGATGAGTGTTTTTGCATTTCCAATAGCTGCTTCAGTTAATTCTTCCCCCGATAACATTCTTGCTATTTCTTGAATGCGTTCTGTTTCATTTAGTAATTTCAATGAGGTATGTGTCTTATCTTTTTTATTTGATTTATAAACAAAGTAATGATAATTCCCCTTTCCTGCCATTTGTGGTAAATGTGTTATGGCAATCACCTGATGGTTTGCAGCCATCTTTTTTACAATGCTTCCCACTTTTGCTGCTGTTTCACCAGAAATGCCTGTATCAATTTCATCGAATATAACGGTTGGCATATCCGAAAGTTCAGCCATCATTGCTTTAATACAAAGCATTAATCGAGAAAGTTCACCGCCTGATGCTACTTTACCAATTTCTTTGTGTGTTCCACCTTTATTTGCGAGGAATAAAAATTTAATCTGGTTTCCACCATCCGCATTAAAATTGGAAGGTGATAAGTCGTTGCATTCTATTTTTAATGATGCATCGGCCATTGCAACATCTATTAACATCCTATTAATTTCACCTTCAATTTTAGGAATGGCTTTTTTGCGATTGTTGCTTAGTAAATCTGCAATCGAAATCAACTCTTTTGTATGAATTAAAATTTCTTTTTCAGTTGCATCTATTTTGTCTTGAAGTGAATCGATTAAAGTTACCTTTTCTGCAATTTCTGATTCAAATTTTATTAATTCTTGTATTGAATGCAATCGGTGTTTTTGTTGTAATTGATAAATCAAATTAAGTCGGTCGGATACAATTTGCAGTCGCTTATTATCGGCATTTATTTCGTTAGCCGCAGCCTCTAATTCATCTGCAATGTCTTTTAATTCTACACAAGAACTATTAAGCCGTTCAAAGAATAGTTGATAACGTGAATCGAATTTGACTAACGTTTGAAGTTGTTGTGATGCCGCTCTAATACTTGATAACAATGTAGTATCGCCACCATTTACTGTATAAAAAACGTTGAATAGTTTTTCTTTTATTTCTTCAGTATTTTCTAACTTTTCGAGTTCTTGTTCTAATTGAATTTGCTCGTCTGGATTATTTAAATGCGCCTGACCAAGTTCGGCTAGTTGATAGTTGAAGTAATCTAAGTCTGCTTTCCCCTTTGACTCTTCTATTTTAAATACATCAAGAAGCTTCTTTTTTTGATTTATAACAAAAAAGATGTTCTTGTATTTATCAAGATTTTTTTCATTTTTGGCATATGAATCAACTAAGTTTAATTGAAATGCCCCAGAGTTTAATAAAAGTGTTTCGTGCTGGGAATGTATATCAACTAGCTGCTGCGTAAGCTCTTTTAATGTTGCCAAATTTACGGGAGAATCATTAATAAATGCCCGGGATTTACCTTCAGGATTTATTTCTCTTCGTATATGTGTTTCTGGTTCGAAATCTAAATCGTTATTTTTAAAAAAATCAGCTTGCGACTCTTCCGATATCTGAAATGTTCCTTCAATAATGCATTTAGATTTCTTATCTAATAAAGTTGATGAATCGGCACGCTGACCTAGTATTAATTCAAGTGCGCCTAATAGAATAGATTTTCCAGCACCAGTTTCTCCGGTAATAACAGAAAGTCCTTGATCGAATTCGATATCAAGTTCCTCTATCAAAATGTAATTTTTTACGTAAAGTCTCTTTAACATGACTTAATGATCAATCAAAAAAAATTAATTTCCGCCTGTTTGAATTTTGTTGTACTTCGTAGAATTTGATGGGTCGATTTCAGATAGTATCAGCACCATATTTGATTTAATATCTCCCGATGCACCAGAGAAAATATTCACAACTTCTTCTGCTTTGGCATCAAATAATGTTTTCATAAAGACAGATTGTGGTTTATCATTATTTACTTTTCTTATATTTTCAATTGCATCAGCACAAATTCTAATTGATTCATCCTTTGTTTTAGTCATTGTATCTAATCCTCTACGATGAAAATCATAGTATAAATTACGGATTGGTTTGTAAATAGGATTGTTTATGTTTTCTGATAGCCAATAACGATTGCGGTTAGCCTCAAAAGCTTTCCATCCAGGTTCTGCGGCGTTAGTGCTATTAGCAACAATTGATTGTGCCTTAGCAAAATATTCACCTCCTCCAAGTTTTGAATAAGAATCGAAATCTAAGCCTAAAATAATATTTGCATAAAAAGCTAATACGGATACTAAATTTGGATTTCTTCCAGACTCACCTGCGTAATCCAAAGTTTGAAATTCAACATACCTAAAAGTGAAATCATCATCCTTATAATTTATTAAAGGTGAATTATAAGATGTTTCAAAAACAGGTCTTCTGGCGGATACTTGTATACTGCCTTTAAATTCATCTGTGGAAACACGATCTGTAATTTCTATTTGAATGGAACATTCAATCTTTTCTTCCATTTTAAATTTATCATTCGTCCAACGTGTATTATTCATGAATTCATAAATAGCAGTTTGGAGTGTGGTATAAATTTTTTTGTCAGAGCTTTGAATTCTTGGCGTCAGCACATTCACTTGACAAGTAAATTCTTGAGCAAAAATAGTTGACGAGGAGAAAATAAATAAGAATAGAAATAATATTTTACGCATGTAGCAACTCTTTTATTTTTTTTACAATGTCTTTTGCTAATTCAGTTTTTAAATTTAACGGAAGTTCAATTGTTTCAGAAGTGCTTATGAAAGTAATTTTATTTGTATCTGTTCCAAAACCTGCCCCTTCGTCTTTAAGCGAATTTAAGATAATTAAATCTAAATTCTTAGTTTTTAATTTATTCTTTGCATTATTTATTTCGTCATTTGTTTCAAGTGCAAATCCTACTAAAAACTGATCATTTCTTTTAATTTTGCCAAGGCTTCGAGCGATGTCATTGGTCTTAATTAAAACTAAACTCATTTCGCTATCCGATTTTTTAATTTTCGTAGAAGAGGTAACTTCAGGCGTATAGTCTGCTACCGCAGCAGTTAATACTGCTCCTGTAGCATTTTCAAAATTATTCATTACGGCCTCGTACATTTCAGAAGCGCTAATGACTGGAATAACGGTTATTCCTCTTGGAACTTCTATCGAAACAGGCCCTAAGACAAGTATTACATTAGCTCCATTATTCGCTAATTCTTTGGCAATGGCAATTCCCATTTTGCCAGTAGAATGATTACTAATATATCGAACCGGATCAATGGCTTCACGTGTAGGTCCTGCAGTAACAATTATTTTCTTTCCACTAAGCGGTAAATCTGCAAAGAGGAATTTAATTACCTCGCTAACAATATCCATTGGTTCAACCAGCCTTCCCTCTCCTACCAGTCCACTTGCTAATTCACCTTGTGCAGGACCAACAATTTTATGTCCTCTAGTAATCAATGTTTTTAGGTTTTCCTGGGTTGATTCATGGAGAAACATATCATGATCCATTGCAGGTGCAACCATTACCGGACAGCGAGCTGATAAATAAACTGCATCTAAAATCGATTCGCAGATTCCTAGAGCAAAATGAGCAATGGTATTGGCTGAGGCTGGAGCTACTACTAATAAGTCGGCCCAGAGCCCTAACTCTACATGATTATTCCATGTTTCCTCTTCTGAAACCATAGAATGAAATACAGGATTTTTTGATAAGGTAGAAAGTGTTAGTGGGCTGATAAATTCAGTAGCAGAAAGTGTCATAACAACACGCACACTAGCTCCTTCTTTCACTAACAAACGACAAAGATCCGCTGCTTTATAAGCTGAAATACTGCCGGTAATCCCGAGCAGGATATTTTTACCGGATAGCTGCATGCTAAATTATTCTTGGTCCTTAAGTGGATTTCTGTGATAAATTTTCCCATCTAAAAACTCTTGAATAGATACCAATGTTGCTTTTGGTAAACGCTCGTAGTGTTTAGATATTTCAATTTGTTCACGGTTTTCGAAAATCTCTTCTAAGTTATCTGTTGCAGAAGCAAACTCTGATAATTTATCAGTCAATTCTTCTTTCATCTCTGTTGCAATATGATTTGAACGACGAGATAAAACTACAATTGATTCGTAGATATTTCCTGTCTTTTCTTCAAAGTTCAACAGATCGCGTGTAACAGTTGTGTTGGTAGAAGATTTATAATTTGCCATAGTGGGGAGTGATTTTCGATTTTAGGAGTTATGAGTGTTTAACTTGAATTTCAAATTTCTTTAATTCAGATTTTGAAGCGTCAAATACTTTTTCGGCATCGCGAAGATACCTACTTTGTGGGAAATTATCTACTAATTTGTAATAGATATCTAAAGTATTTTTAAATCGATCTTCTTTTTTGCTGTCAACACTTTTACTTGCATAGGTAAATTGGGCCTTCATCATCATAAAGAGAGCTACTTCTTTGTATTCTGTTCCTGGATAAACATTCAGTAAATTATCAAAAGCAACTACAGAAGCTTTAAATTCTTCCATTTCAAAATACAGCTTTGCAATATCAAAGGCCTTGTTTTCTAGTTTTTTACGTAACTCATCTATCCGTATATTAGCCTCTTTTACTTTTTCGCCTTGCGGATATCGATTTATGAATAATTGAAATTTTTCAATGGCCTCAAGAGTAGATGTTTGATCCAAACTGGAGATGGGACTATCCAGGTAATAGCAATAAGCAAACATATATTGGGCTTCTTCGGCATGCTTACTATTGGGAAATGTTTGAACAAAATTGTTAAAGTAATAAGCAGCAGTCTGATAATCGTCAACAAAGTAAGTACAGTATGAATAATAATAGTAGGAGTCCTCCGCCTTAGCCGTGCCCTTATAAACAGAAATTAATTCTTCAAATAATTGAAGCGCATGATAGTAGTCTTTTTTATCGTAATATTTAATGGCTCCATTGTATTTCGCATCCATGTCAGGATTCTTGGTAAGTTTTTGAAATTTACTGCAAGAAACAACTGTAAAAACCAATAAAAGTAAGGCAAGCCTTTTCTTCATTTTTTATAGAATATTGGTAAAAATAGCTATTTCCAATATCAATTATTGTCCGTTGAACAAGAACTTGTTAAAAATGTTGTAATTATTAAAAAATTTAAAGTTAATTTTGTCCTCACTTTTGAAGTTGATGTAACAAGATTAAAACTTAACAAAAAATAGAATGATTGATTTATTTGAAAAGCTAAAGCAAAACCGCGGACCGTTAGGAATTCATGCGAAAGATGCACATGGATACTTTACCTTTCCTAAACTTGAAGGCGATATTTCCAATAAAATGATTTTCCGAGGTAAGGAAAGGTTAGTTTGGAGTTTAAATAATTACCTTGGATTGGCTAACCATCCTGAAGTACGAAAAGCTGATGAGGAAGGTGCAAAAATGTATGGATTTGCATTGCCAATGGGAGCCAGAATGATGTCTGGTAATTCTAATCTTCACGAAAAGCTGGAAGCAGAATTATCAAGCTTTATGAGTAAAGAAGATACGATTTTATTGAATTTTGGATATCAGGGAATAATGAGTGCAATTGATGCGTTGGTTGACCGTCACGATGTGATTGTTTACGACTCAGAAGCTCATGCTTGTATCATTGATGGATTAAGACTTCATATGGGTAAACGTTTTGTGTACCCACATAACGATATGAACAACCTTCAAAAGCAATTAGAAAGAGCAACTAAATTGGTTGAAAACAATAATGGTGCTATTCTCGTGATTACTGAAGGTGTTTTTGGTATGTCGGGCGACCAAGGAAAGTTGAAAGAAATTGTAGAGTTAAAAAAGCAATTCAATTTCCGTTTGTTGGTAGATGATGCACATGGATTCGGTACAATGGGTAAAACTGGTGCTGGTACAGCAGAACATCAAGGGGTACAAGATGGAGTTGATATTTACTTCGGAACTTTTGCAAAATCGATGGCGTTAATTGGTGCTTTCATTAGCAGCGAAGAGCAGGTTGTTGAATATTTACGTTACAATATGCGTTCGCAGATTTTCGCTAAATCATTGCCGATGCCATTAGTAATCGGTGCTTTAAAGCGTCTTGAATTATTAAGAACGCAACCTGAGTTGAAAGATAAATTATGGGAGATTACGAATGCACTTCAATCGGGATTAAAGGCTGAAGGGTTTGAATTAGGAAATACAGATTCTCCTGTTACTCCAGTATATTTAAATGGTACTATTCCTGAAGCGACAAATCTTATTCTCGACCTTAGAGAAAACTACGATATCTTCTGTTCAATGGTAGTTTATCCGGTGGTTCCGAAGGGAGTAATCATGTTACGCTTGATTCCTACAGCAGTTCACACGTTAGAAGATGTAACATATACAATCAATGCATTCAAAGATGTGAAGAAAAATCTTTTGGCAGGCAAGTATAATTTAGATAAAATTGTTACTTCTTTATAATTATATAGCAAGTATAAATGAAAAAGCCTCTGCTAAACAGAGGCTTTTTCATTTATAGAAACTAATTCTACATCGTAAATTACAGGGCCTGGTCCTTTTAATTTATTAGTGCCCGGTAATCCTTTTCTGCATTTAGTATCGAAAATAATTCTGTATTGGCCGCCTACTTTTAAATTAGCGGTGGATATATCCCAAATCGTTGGAACCTCAGGAGCTCCCATCACATATTGAAATTCTTTACCTATTTTTTTAGATGATTCGAAAATTTCACCTGTGATAATCTTTGCTGTGAATCGTATTCTTACCGTATCGCCTGCCGCAGGGAAGCTGCCACTACCCTCTTTCAAGATGATAAACTGACAACCTGGTGAAATTAGTGTTCCAGATAAATTATTCTGAGCCATAAAGTTTTCGGTCTCTAATTTATCCTGCTGAATGTATTGATTGATTTCTGCATTTGCGAGTTTCTCAAACTCTTCTTTTGTTTTTACTTCTAATAATCGTACTTCAATTCTAATTTTTTCTCCTGTTTTAATAAATGGAGGAATTGTTTGTTTAAATATATATTTAAACACCGAATCGGCAGGAATTAAAAAACTCGCAGAATCACCCTCTGTCATTAATGCAAATGCTTCTTCAATACCCCCTTTAAAGGAAGGCTGATATAACTCAGTTATAAAAAGTTTATTATCTGAAAAAACAGAATCTGATTGACTGATGAATTTAATATTCATTCTTAAAATATCAGTTAGTTTAGGCTCGCGTCCTTTTTTTGATTCAATGATTTTATACGCTAAACCGTTTTCGTTTTTATCGTAACCATTATTATTACATGAAGTAATTAATACATTAATAATCACTAATGATAATAACAATATTTGAACTCGTTTTATGCTAATAAACATATTTATTTAATTTTTAACTTTTAATAATTCGATTGTGTAAACTAGACTAGCACCACTTCTAATCTTATTTCCATCGCCGCTAATTCCGTATGCTAAATAGGAAGGAATAATAATTTTAGCTTTAGAACCACAAGGTATTAATTGCAATACTTCTTGTAATCCACTTGGCTCATTACTTTGTCCGATTTTAATTTGCATTACTCCTGAGCTGTCACTAGAATAGCAATAGGAGTTATCTAGTAATTTAATATTGTATTTTAAAACTACTTCAGCTAAGTTTTTAGGCTTATCTCCCTTACCTACTTCACTTATTAAATAATGGATTCCGGTTTTAGTTTCCTCCATTAAATAGTTGTTATTTGAAATGAAGGAGTCGATTTTTTCTTGTTCTATTAAAATCATTTTTTTATTTCTGTCTATTAAT
>CALQOD010000091.1 GCA_943332105.1 Chitinophaga pinensis
CATCGTCCGGGTAGTACTTTACCTGCCGCAGTTGCAGTTTTAGATCCTAAGCGCACTGATTGCGATTATCCTTATAAAGAGCTAAGCGGCTGTGGCGTTGGATTCAAACTAATTCAGGCAATCTCACAACAGAAGGGGATTCCTTTTAGTGATTTAGAACAATACCTAGATTTGGTAGCTGTATCAATCGCTGCGGATATTGTACCTATTACAGGGGAAAACAGAATTCTTGCTTTTCATGGATTGAACTTCCTTAAACTTAATAATCGTCCCGGATTTAAAGCAATATTAGATTTAAGCAATTTTAAAAAAGACGAAATAACTGTTAATGATGTGGTGTTTTTAATCGCTCCACGTATTAATGCAGCCGGCCGAATTGAGTCTGGAAATAGTGCTGTGGAACTTTTGGTTTCGAAAAATGATAATGTTGCCGGATTACTTGGCGATGGCATCAACGAACATAATTTGAAACGTAAAGATTTAGATGCAAGTATTACCGAACATGCGCTTCAAATGATTGAAGAAAGCGAAGACCATAAATATCGTAAGTCAACAGTGCTCTATAATTCTGCGTGGCATAAAGGTGTGATTGGTATTGTAGCTTCACGTTTAACAGAAAAGTATTATCGTCCAACAATCGTTCTTACAAAAAGTAATGATGAAAATAAGATGGTATCGGGTTCTGCGCGCTCAGTGAAAGATTTTGATGTGTATAATGCGATTGAAAGTTGTAGCGATTTATTAGAGCAGTTTGGTGGACATATGTATGCAGCGGGGTTAACAATGAAAGAAGAAAATGTTCAGGCTTTTATTGAAAGGTTTGAAGAAGTTGTTGTAGCTACTATTGAAGATAGAATGCTAATTCGTGAAGTTGAAATTGATGCAGAATTAACTTTGATGGATATTACACCTAAGTTTTTTAATGTGCTAAAACAATTTGCTCCGTTTGGCCCAGGTAATATGTCGCCAAATTTTAAATCTACAAGTGTTCGTGATAACGGTCGAGGTAAGGTGGTGGGAAATAATCATCTGAAGTTATCATTGGTTCAGCATGATAATTATCAATTAACTATTGATGGCATTGCTTTTCAATTAGGACACCATCATAATCAAGTAGAGCAAAAAGATGTTTTTGATATTGTGTATCATATCGAAGAGAATAACTATAATAACCGAACAACACTACAATTAAACATCAAAGATTTAAAGTTTGTTAAATCGGATGTGATGGCCAAAGTTTAAAATCACTTCTTGTAATTAGTCTAACGGCAACCCCTATCCTAATAAAATAATTTTCTGCAGGATGACATTTGCTCACTTTTTCAATATTTGCAGATTTGAATTCATATAATCGGTTCACTGATTGCCCAACTTCGCTTAATAGCGTAAGTCCTATTTTTTGATTTTTATTTATAAGATAATAATTCAGATATAATTTTAAATGGCCTTCGCGATCGTGAAAATAAGAAGATCGACTTTCACTATATGATTCTTCAATTCCGCGAAAGGCAAACCCCGCATGTAACTTATTAAACGAAATATCGATAGTAGTTGAATTCGGCAATAATCCCCAACAGAAAATATTTTTAGATGCCCTCCATTCAAAACCAATTAGTGGAGTAATGTAATTCCCCCAAAACTCACGATTGTAATATGCTCCGCCTTTAAGTTTGAATTTATCATTGTAAGTTTTGGTATATAAAATGGCTCCGCCTAATTGATCAGAGGTTCTCCCAAAATCATTTTCATACTTTTTATTTTGACGGTAAACTATCGTTGCACTAATGCTATTTTGGTTTTCGAATTTGTGAATTAGCGTTACAGGAAGCGCAAAAGAAATGTAATGTTCATGAAAGCGACTATATGCCTTTATAGTTGTGCTTCCGTTTTGTTGCGTTGTTAATGTGCTGTCACTTTGTAAATATTTTCTATTGTTTATCTCAGGACTAATCAACAATAACTTTTTTTCGTTAAGTTTTATTGGAGCATTAAACGTGTACGATTTCCATTCATGATTAACCTTGAATTCATCTTTCCCCTTATAGATTTTCGAAATATAAGTTTGCCCATATTGAATATTTAGCAAGTCGATATATGGTTGCGAAAATCCAACTAGATGAAACAAAAAGAATATTGTTATAAGGCTTAAATGACGCATATATCGAAGATAAAAATAATTCTGATTAAAATTGTTTTTTAAGGTTGTGCACTTTTTTATTATCATTGTTAAACCAATAGGAGAACTATGTTTCGAATTTTTATTTCATCAGTTATAATAGCTGTTCGTTACCAAGGTGCTTTGGTTTCTCGTGTCGAATTATTTAAAAAACTTTTTATATTAGGTCGGTTACGAAAATCTGAAATAGCTCGCGATAAAGAAGTAAGTACTTCCTTTTTAGGGAGCAAATTCCTTGCGTTTAGTTATCATACGTTAAACTATCTTATTCGTGAAATTTTCGTAAATGATGAGTATAAATTTAAATCTTCAAAAAGCAATCCTGTAATAATTGATTGTGGTGCAAATATCGGCATGTCTGTTTTGTATTTTAAGCGCTGTTTCCCACACTCAACTATTATTGCTTTTGAGCCTAATCCAACTACATTTGACTTGTTGCAAAAGAATATTATTTCTTATGAATTAAGTAATATAACACTCCATAATCTAGCACTTTCTAATTCTACTGGAACTATACCATTTCATTTTAATGATGACAAAGGGACGTTAACTGGTTCGATACAGTCTAATCGTGGCGGAGAAAAAATGATTGATGTCCAATGTGCGAAATTGTCGGCATTATTATCTGAAATGGATGTTGTTGATTTGATTAAGATGGATGTGGAAGGAGCGGAGCATAACATAGTCGAAGACTTAATGCATTCAGGTTCTATTCAAAAAGTGAAGGAATTAATAATCGAATTTCATCATAATATTCCAGGTGAAAACAATTCATTTTCTAATTTTGTAAGAATGTTTGAGCAAGCGGGTTTTGATTATAGCATTAGAACTGATTTTTCTTCGTTAGGCGTTATGCAAGATATCGTTCTACATTTATACAGAAAATAGTTTTTTTACCTTCATTATTAAATGAATGAAGTAGTTTCACACCGTGGACAGTAAACTGATAACACCTGGTGTAAAGCATATGTTGCTTTCTACATTTTGGTTTGCTTTGATGAATGTAATGGTTAAAAAGCTTGTACATCTTCCATCAATGGAATTGGTTTTTTTTCGATGCGCTGTTGCTAGCCTTATCGGATTTGGCTTGTTAAAAAAACAATCAATTTCATGGGCTGGGTCGAATAGGAAATTACTCTTGCTAAGAGGTTTTTTTGGAACCATCGCGCTCTATACGTTCTTTCTTACTCTTCACAATATGCCAATCGGCACTGCGGTTACAATCCAATATTTGTCGCCGGTTTTTACTACCATATTCGCCGTTTATATCCTTCGGGAAAAGGTAAAGCCTATTCAATGGTTATTTTTTCTGATTTCTTTTATTGGTGTTTTGGTAATAAAAGGATTTGATTCCCGTATAAGTGGTGCCATGTTAGCAATTGGACTCTTTTCATCCGTTTTCTCAGCACTCGCTTATAATATGGTAAGATCCTTAAAAGAAAAGGAACATCCCTTGGTAGTTGTTTTGCACTTTCAATTATTTGGTGCCGTGTCAGGTGCCATTTTTACGGCATTTAATTATAAACCTCCAACACCTTCTGATTGGATTTACATAGTTCTAATTGGAGTTGTTACGCAACTCGGCCAATATTATTTGACAAAGTCATTACAAGCAGAAAAAATTGCTAAGGTTTCAATATTAAATTATCTCGGAATAATTTACGCTTTGTTTTTTGGATGGTGGTTATTTGGAGAGCACCAGCATTTAAGTACACTTTTGGGTATTATTCTGGTTGTTGGCGGTGTAGTAGTTAATATTTTGATAGCTAACAGAAAAAATATAGCCTGATTTTCCTATTCAGGTCCAAATAATCCTTGCTCAACCAAAATTGATTGTAGGAAAAAAATGAATGTATTTACTTTACGAATAGCAAGTTAATGCTAATCAAGTTAGTTTATTCAATACGTTCTTTATACAGAAAAGTTCAGAGGCTTTTCAAAGCATGGAGATAAAGCGGCCCCCCGAAGGCCGCTTTATTATTTTCAGTAATTTTGCACCTCTATATCATGGCTAAATATCCCGAATACAAACAACTAAATTTGCCTGCTGTCGCTGATGAGATTCTTCAGTATTGGCAAGATAAAAGCATTTTTGAACGCTCTGTATCTGAGCGCGAAGGCAAGCCTGCGTATACGTTTTACGAAGGACCTCCCTCTGCAAACGGATTACCTGGTATTCACCATGTAATGGCACGAAGCATAAAAGATATTTTTTGTCGCTATAAAACACAAAAAGGTTTTCAGGTTAAACGAAAAGGCGGTTGGGATACGCACGGATTGCCAATTGAAATCAGCGTAGAGAAAACATTAGGAATTACCAAAGAAGATATCGGTAAGAAAATTTCTATTGAAGATTATAATAAAGCCTGTCGCAAGGAGGTGATGAAGTATAAATCCGTTTGGGATGAGCTTACTCGTAAAATGGGGTATTGGGTAGATCTTGAATCGCCTTATATTACCTTCGAAAATAATTACATCGAAACGTGTTGGTATTTGCTTAGCGAGCTTTATAAAAAAGATTTAATTTATAAGGGATATACAATTCAGCCTTATTCGCCAGCAGCAGGTACAGGATTAAGCTCACACGAGTTAAATCAACCAGGCACCTACAAAATTGTAAAAGATACAACTGTTGTGGCGCAGTTTAAAGCAATAGAAAATGAGAATAGCAAATTTTTATTTGATAAGGCCGATGCTCCGGTTTATTTTCTTGCTTGGACAACCACTCCTTGGACACTCCCATCGAATGCCGCACTAGCAGTTGGTACTGATATTAGCTATGTTTTAGTACGAACTTTTAATCCTTATACCTTCGAGCCTGTTTGTGTTGTGCTTGCAAAAGAGTTGTTCTCAAAACATTTTAATTCGAAAAATGTAGAATTAGAAATTGCAGATTATCAGGAAGGAAATAAAGCAATTCCTTTTAAAGTTGTCGATGAGTTTAAAGGAAAGTTACTTCAGGATATTACTTACGAGCAGCTAATGGCTTATGTTCAGCCAGAAGGAAGTGCTTTTCGTGTAATTACCGGCGACTTCGTTTCTACAGAAGATGGAACCGGTATCGTACATATTGCTCCTACTTTTGGAGCCGACGATTTTCGCGTAGCAAAGCAACATAATGTGCCAGCAATTATGGTTTTAGATGAGAACGGTAAGCCCGTTCCGTTAGTTGATAAGCAAGGTCGTTTTGTTGAAGAAGTAATTGATTTTGCGTTGGAGTATGTGAAAGAAGAATTTCTTAATGAAACAGAAAAAGAAGAAGCTCGGCAGAAGCAAGGTCGTGATAAGTATTTATCTGTTGATGAGCGTATCTCCATCAAATTGAAAGTAGAAAATAAAGCATTCAAAGTAGAACGCTACGAGCATACTTATCCTCATTGCTGGAGAACTGATAAGCCGGTTTTATATTATCCACTCGACTCTTGGTTTATTAAAACTACCGCTTGTAAAGAGCGAATGATTGAACTAAATAAAACAATCAACTGGAAACCTGAAAGCACAGGTACTGGTCGTTTTGGAAATTGGTTGGATAATCTTGTTGATTGGAATTTATCCCGCTCTCGTTATTGGGGTATTCCTTTGCCAATCTGGCGTAGTGAAGATGGAGAGGAAAAATGTATTGGCGCTATTGCAGAACTAAAAAGTGAATTAGATAAAGCAGTAGCCGCAGGTGTTATGGATGCTGAGAAAATGAAAGCATTAAATCCTGATAGCCCTGAGTTCGATTTACACCGACCCTATGTAGATCATGCTGTGCTGGTGTCTTCTACCGGATTGCCTATGCACCGTGAACCTGATTTGATTGATGTGTGGTTTGATAGCGGTGCTATGCCTTATGCACAATGGCATTTTCCATTCGAGAATAAAGAAATTTTTGAAAAAGCATTTCCAGCAGATTTTATTGCAGAAGGTGTTGATCAAACTCGAGGATGGTTTTTTACCTTACACGCAATTGCAGTAATGTTGTTTGATAGTGTTGCATTTAAAAATGTAGTGTCAAACGGATTAGTACTGGATAAAAACGGCAATAAAATGTCGAAGCGTTTAGGCAATGCAGCAGATCCTTTTGAAACGTTGGAGACCTATGGTCCTGATGCTACGCGCTGGTATATGATCAGTAATGCGCAGCCTTGGGATAATTTGAAATTTAATACGGATGGAATTGGAGAGGTGCAAAGAAAATTCTTTGGAACGCTTCATAATACCTATTCATTCTTTTCTCTTTATGCAAATATTGATGGATTTAATTTTTCAGAAAAAGAAATTCCTTTAGAGCAACGCACAGAGTTAGATCGTTGGGTACTGTCGTTGTTAAATTCATTAATTGCAGAAGTAGATGACTGTTATAACGATTACGAACCTACTAAAGCAACACGATTGATTACTGATTTTGTGACCGAGCATTTAAGTAATTGGTATGTACGATTAGGTCGCCGCCGTTTTTGGAAAGGTGATTATACGGAAGATAAGATTGCTGCATATCAAACATTATATACTTGCTTAGATACCATCGCAAGACTAATGGCCCCAGTAGCCCCTTTCTATGCAGATCATTTATTCCGTGATTTAAATTTTACTTCTGGAAAAGATAAAAATGAAAGTGTGCACTTGGCAGATTTTCCTGTAAGCAATGCTACATTGATTGATAAAGAACTTGAAGTGCGTATGCAATTGGCGCAGGATATTTCTTCGATGGTGTTAGCATTAAGAAAAAAGGTGAATATTAAGGTGCGCCAGCCATTGCACCGTATCATGATTCCTATCAGCGATTCAGAATTTAAAAATCGTATTGAGGCTATTCGCGATTTGGTTTTAAGTGAAGTTAATGTGGAGCAATTAGAATATATGTCGGAAGATAATTCCATTCTAGTGAAAAAGGTAAGGCCGAATTTTAAAGCGCTAGGGCCTAAAATAGGAGGCCTTATGAAGCAGCTGGCAGTCACTATTGCAGAACTTAGTCAGGAACAAATAGCGCATTTAGAAAATGAAGGAATGCTGCCTTTACATTTTGGTGAAGTTATCTTTGATTTATTGTTATCTGATGTGGAAATCCTTAGTGAAGATATCCCTGGATGGCAAGTATCCAATCAAGGGCGTTTAACGGTTGCATTAGATATCAATATCTCTGAAAGCCTGAAAGAGAAAGGATTAGCTCGCGAGGTAATTAATCGAATTCAGAATATTCGCAAGGACAATGGGTATGAAGTGACAGACCGTATTACGGTTAAAATACAATCGCCAGCGAATTTAAAAGCTGCAATATTGAACAATTTCGACTATATTCGCAGCGAAATTTTGGCTAACAAATTCGAGTTTTCAGATGATTTGACGGATATCAATGCAACCTCCGTTGAGGTTGATGAAAATCTCATTGTATTATTATTAGTAAACAAAGTATAGTTATGGCAACAAAAAAATCAGCAACTAAGACTAAAAAGTCGCCTGCAAAAAAGGTTGTAAAAAAATCAGCAACTAAAAAGCCTGTGAAGAAGACAGCTCCTGCTAAAAAAGTAGTAGCTAAAAAGTCTTCTGCTAAAAAGGTAGTTGCAAAAAAAGCAGCAGTAAAAAAGCCTGTTGCTAAGAAGCCAGTAAAAAAAGCCGCTCCTGTAAAGAAATTACCTGCAAAAAAGGTAGTTGCAAAAAAAGCAACACCTGCTAAAAAGGTTGTAGCGAAGAAAGCCGCTCCTGCTAAAAAGGTTGTAGCGAAGAAAGCCACTCCTGCTAAAAAAGTTGTAGCGAAGAAATCAACACCTGCTAAAAAAGTTGTAGCGAAGAAAGCCGCTCCTGCTAAAAAAGTTGTAGCGAAGAAAGCCGCTCCTGCTAAAAAAGTTGTAGCTAAAAAGGTTATTGCTAAATCAGTAACGACAAAGAAAGTAGTTGCAAAAAAGGTAGTAGCACCTGCAAAGCCAATAGTTGCAAAAAAGGTATTAGCTCCTGCAAAGCCAGTAGTTGCAAAAAAGGTAGTCGCTCCAGCAAAGCCAGTAGTTGCAAAAAAGGTAGTAGCTCCAGCAAAGCCAGTAGTTGCAAAAAAGGTAGTCGCTCCAGCAAAGCCAGTAGTTGCAAAACCAGTTGTTGTTCCATCTGTAAAGCCAGCAGCAGTTCCTGTTATTGCTCAGAAACCTGTTTCAAGGCCTATTAATGAGAAGGTTAGATATTCTGATTCAGAACTTGAAGAGTTCCGTGTTTTAATTACTTCTAAGTTAGCAGCTGCACGCGCAGAGTTAATTAATTTACAAGCTCGGATAATTAATGTAAATGAAAATGGAACTGATGATACTGGATCTTCATTTAAAATGTTAGAAGACGGTTCTGATACTTTAGCAAAAGAAGAAGCAGCTAACCTTGCTGCTCGCCAGAAAAAGTTTGTTGAACAATTAGAAACTGCATTAATTCGCATTAAGAACAAGACTTATGGACTATGCCGCGTAACAGGAAAGCTTATTCCTAAGGAGCGTCTGCGCGCTGTTCCTCATACTACTCAAAGTATGGAGGCAAAGCTCCAGCAATACAAAGATTAATAACGCTGAGTAAAATAGGGACGATTTTTCGTCCCTTAATTATATATTGTGATGAAGAAGCCGTTACTATTAATCATAGGAATATTATTACTTGATCAACTAGTTAAGTTTTGGGTGAAAACTCATATGTATCTAGGCGAAGAAATTCGTTTTGCCGATTGGGCGATTATTCATTTTACTGAAAATAATGGAATGGCCTTCGGAATGGAATTCGGAGGAGAATACGGGAAAATATTTTTAACCTCATTCCGAATTTTGTTTGTTGTGGCTATCTTCTTTTATTTAAAGAGATTGATTACTGAAAAAGCAAATAATTTGTATATCTATTGTATCGCAATGGTAATTGCTGGTGCAGCAGGAAATATTATTGATAGTGTTTTTTACGGAAAGATTTTTAATGGAAGTGAATTTCAGGTTGCTTCATTTATGCCTGATCAAGGATATGCACCATGGCTACATGGTAGAGTAGTGGATATGCTTTACTTTCCAATTTTAAGTGGTCATTTTCCTGCATGGGTCCCACTGTGGGGTGGTGATGAGTTTGTGTTTTTTCGACCAGTATTTAATATCGCTGATGCTAGCATTTCAATCAGTGTAATGCTGATGATACTTTTCCAAAAACAAATTTTCAACTTGGAAAATTTACAAGCATCTACTGAAGCTCATTCAGAAAGCAATGAAGAAACTACAAATTCTGATCAAGCTTAATTTATAAGTTCTTCAATTTTATTTTTTACCTCTTCTATTGAGATTCGATACATGCAAGGAATTTCTTGCTTACAGCTAATTTGTTTGCACGGATGACAAGGTAATATATAATGAAGCAATCCAGATCTATTTCCTAATGGATAAAATGTATCCGATTGACCGGGGCCAAATAAACCCAATGCAGAAACTCCGCTCAATGATGCGATGTGTAATGGAGAACTATCATTGCCAATAAATAATTGTGATTGCTTGCAAATTGCGTTAAAGGCGCCTAAGTTTAATTTCCCAGCCGTACTGTACGTTGCAAATGGAATCAACTTTTGTATTCTGTCAATACCTGCTTTTTCCGATTGATCGCCACAAAAAACAATATCTAAACCATGACTTTCTTTTAAGTAAATACCAATGGCAGCAAAACGCTCTTCGGGCCACTGACGTAATACGCGTTTTACTTGCGTGTGAAGTATTGCAAATCGGGTTAGCTTATTTGAAATGATAAAGTCTGTAGCTTGGTTTGATTCCAAAGGTGAAGAATGCAATTGTGGCAACTCGAAAGGTAAATCACCAATTACTGGCTTTACAATTTGATAAATTGTTTCTGACTCATGTGGCTGATGTCCTTTGTTTTTAAAACGAACAGCTCCTCGTTCCAAACGGTACGTAGGGGAATTCATCAAAGCATAAAAAAATCCTCCCCATTTGCCTCTTAAATCGATAATTAGATCGTACTTGTTTCCTTCCGGCTTAGCATCTTTTATGATTAAGTCGATATTAGGATCATGTTGAATAAGGGCCGCCGCCGCTGGCTTACACCAAACGGTAATATTTGCTGTCGGATGTTGCTTCTTTAGCAATGAAAAGGCATGTGTCGAATAGCACATATCGCCAATTTCATCCTGTCGGATAATTAAAATCGATTGCACCGTTAAATCCTGAATTTTTTTCCCACGATTAATCAGCTTTGAAAGTAAAATCGAAGCCACATTCACAAACTTATCGGGCAGGCCAGGGTGAAACATATGTGAGTGCTAAAATACAAAATCCGATTCGACTTGAAACGACATTAATTGTCCAAAAAATTGTGGAAGTCCTATTTTTTTACAAAAAATTCCTATATTTGCAGAGAGATTTCAAAGTTAGATGAGGGGACAATAGTCCCCTCTTTTATTTAATCTTTATGATTGAAAAAGAAAACATAGCTACCTGGGTTCAGGAAAAAATTGACGGAACGGACAACTTTCTCGTTGATATTAAACTATCGACAGGTAAGCTGGTAGTTGCATTGGATAAGCCTGCAGGCATCACGCTCGAGGAGTGTTCGGCTGTAGGAAGACATCTTATAGAGCAATTGGAGCCAACAGGATTCCTTGAAACACATGAGATTGAGGTTGGGAGCCCAGGAATGGATGCTCCATTAGTGGTTCCTCAGCAGTTTTACAGGAGAATTGGTCGTGAATTACGCGTTTACGATAAGATGGGAAAAGAAATGAAGGGCACTTTATTGTCGGCCAATGAAACAGGTTTCGAATTGATTGAAATTACTTCAAGAAAAGAAAACAA
>CALQOD010000092.1 GCA_943332105.1 Chitinophaga pinensis
AACTATCGTCATTGTTAGTTTTCTCCTCAATTACTCTACTAAGAATTCTTATGCCATCTTGTAGAATTTGAATTTCTTTATTTTTTTGCTCTAGCCTTTTTTCATTGATGGCAACCCCTTCGATTAAATATTCTCTTAACCTCTTAGTCGCCCATTGGCGAAATTGCGTTCCCCGCTTTGAGTTTACACGATAACCTACTGATAAAATGGCATCAAGGTTAAAAAAATCAAGAGTTCTAACTACTTCCCTTTTTGATTCTAATTGAACTGTTGCAAATTTTGCAACAGTTGCCTTTCTATCTAATTCTCCTTCTTTATAAATATTATTTAAATGTCTAGAAATAACGGATTTATCCTTTTCAAATAATTTAGAAATTTGATTAAGATTTAACCAAAAATTCTCTCCTTCAAATTGAACATCTATTTGTGTGTTACCATCAGGAGAGGTAAAAATTACGATTTCGCTTTTCATATAATAGTTTTTTGCAAAACTATTTAAGGTGTATAAAAAGTAAATGCCCAGGATATTAAATTCCCGGGCATTTGTTAGTAAAAACTTGTTTTATTTAAACTGTAATTGCTTGGTATTTTAATATCCAAATATATCTTCCAACTTTAAAACTTGAATCTTACCGTATTTTCCTAATTCAATCATATTTAGTTTTTCTTGTTTACCTAATACAACTAATGTATAAGTCATAGGTTTAATTTTCTCTATCTGGAAATTGTTTACGTCTGTTAACGACATATTTTTGATTCCGTCGTAGATATTTTTTCGGTAATCATAGTTGATTCCTAATTTTTCATTCGAATGAAATGTAGCGAGCAAATTTGCTTTTTTGAATCTTTCAGTTTCTAATTGCTGAACAGCACCATCTTTTGCATTTGCAAATCCCTTTTCATTCAATGGCATATCGCGTAATAACTCCAACATACCTGCTGTAGCCTCGGGTAATTTATCCACTTGCGTTCCAATGTAAGCTGTATTAAAGAAGGAGCGATCTTTAAAGTTAGGTGTTGTATATCGAGACGAAACAGCATATGCTAATGCTTTGCTTTCTCTCAATGTTTGAAATACAGGGGAGGCCATTCCACCAGCAAAATAACGATTGTATAAAAATGCTTTCGGTAATTGTTGAACATCAAATAATCCACCCTTCGACATAAAAACTATTTCTGCTTGCTTCATATCATAATCAACAACAAATACTTTTGGAGCATCAGCCGTTTGCTCTGTAAATTGTTTCGCAGCTGGAGCTTCTTTTAATCCACCTTTTGTAATATGTTGTTTATTCATCATCGAAACAACAGCGGTATTTGAATAAGGTCCGTAATAATCAATATTATGTTTGTAAGTAAATACTGTTCCTAACATCGAAACAATTTCTGTCGCCTTTAATGCTTTTAATTGTTCTTCATTTAAAATATTAGTAGATGGTGAATATGCTCCGAACTTAGCGTAGTTTTGCATCTGACCAAGAATAACATTTTTATTCAACTTAGCATTCGAACGACGCTTTAAAATATCTTCTATCAAATTATTTAAAGCTTGCTCATCAGCAACCGGATTACTAAATAATTGTTCTATTAATACTACTGCTGCATTTAAATTTTCATTTAATCCGTTAACATTAAATGTGATTTCATCCTCTGATGATCGTGCACTGTAATCACATCCAATCTTATAAAACTCTTCTTTCAAATCAGCACTTTTGTATTTACCAGCTCCTAAATATTTAAAATATTCAGTTACTACACTCCACTTAGCATCATGATTATTCCCAACAGGAATTGTATAGTTTAAATTGAAAGTTCCATTTTCTTTATTTTCTACAGAGTAAACAGCGACACCACTTTTTAATTTTCCAGACTTAATCGTTGTTGCGTAATCAATAAATACTGGTTGAATTGAAGGAACCTTTTTATTTACCACCGATTTCAAAAAGTCACTTTGTACATCGTTGTTCATTTTAACAGGAGTAATAGCAGGCTTCGCCACTTTCACTACATCTTTATCTTCACCGGTTCTTTTATAAACTACCACATAATTATCACCATACCAATCACGCACAAACTGTACAATCTGCGCTTTATTAATTTTTGATAAACGATCTAAACGCTCCACTGCTGAACGATAACTAATTCCCGTTATTTCCACATCAATCATATCCATTGTACGGTTGTTATTGTCCTCATAACGTTTTGCTAAATCATATTTCATATTAGAAACAATTGCAGGAATTAACCAATCAGAAAAGTTACCCATTTTGATTTCCATGACTTGATCTAACAATAGCTTTTTTAAATCTTCTAATGATTGGCCTTCACGCGGACGAGCAGAAAGCATATGAATAGAATAGTCTTTCATTACGTCGAGCGAGCTACTTGCGCCAATTGCTTTTTGTGCATTGTTTAAATTTAAGTCCAACAACCCAGCCTGACCGTTTAATAAAATCATATCCACCATCGTTAATACATCGATATCAGATGTAGCAGCGCCCGGGAATCTATAACCTAAAGTGATACTTTCAGCATCTGGCCCAAAAATCTCTTTTACAATTGGTTGTTTAATTAATTTTTCTTCTGGTGCATCATAAGCAGGCACATCCTTTGCCTTCATCTGACCGAATGTTTCATTAATCACTTTAATTGCCTGATCTGAATCGAAATCGCCACTTAAAGCAATAACCATATTATTCGGAACATAATAAGTATGGAAATATTTTTTAATTGCTGTAATAGATGGATTCTTTAAATGCTCAATAGTTCCGATTGTTGTTTGAGTGCCATATTGATGCGTTGGGAAAAGTCCTTCATACAGTGCTTCAAAAACCTTACGGCCATCATTATCCAATCCTCGGTTTTTCTCCTCGTAAACAGCCTCTAGTTCGGTATGGAATAATCGCATTTGAGGATTACGGAAACGCTCTACTTCTACATGAAAGAAATTTTCTAACTGATTAGATGGGACATTATTTACATAAACAGTCTGCTCATTAGAAGTAAAAGCATTAATGCCATTTACTCCTAAAGCAGCCATCATTTTATCGAATTCATTTGGAATTGCAAATTGAGCTGCTACACCTGATACAGAATCAATACGGTGATAGATTTCCTTTCGTTTAAGACTATCTTTTGTTGCTCCATATAATTCATAGAGCGCTTCAATACTGTCTAATAAAGGTGCCTCTTTAGCATATTCTTGCGTACCATATTTATCACTTCCTTTAAATAGCATGTGCTCTAAATAATGGGCTAAACCTGTATGATCAACAGGATCATATTTACTTCCTGCTTTCACTCCTATCATCGACTGAAAACGAGGTGCATCTTTATAAACCGAAAGGTAAACCTTCATTCCATTTTCTAAAGTGTAAATACGCGCGTGTAAAGGGTCGCCAGGCACGGTATCATAGGTTAATTTACTTTGCGAATAACCTGTTAATGACGATATCAGCAACACCGTCAGAATTAAAAATCTGTTTCTCATGGTTTTGAAATTTTCCCAAAAATAGTGCTTTGTGCGTTATATAGTTCAGAAAAAAATTTGATTACCGAAGTATTTTTTTGATTTTTGTAAAGTAATGAAAGTCGAATCTCTAAAAGTTTTGTTTGTTATAATAATGCTAAGTTTCCAATCATCTATTTTGATGGCAGGAACTTCAGACTTTTCATACAGCGATACATGTTACACATCAGCAACTTCGTTCAATATCACGAGCCCTGCCCCTGATTCAATTCGCTGGGACTTCGGGGATGTAAATAGTGGAATTGCAAACTTTGGATCTGGTCCTTTTATTACCCATGTTTTTAGTAATCCAACTTCGTACACAGTAACAATGATTGCCTATACCGGTGGCATCGGTGATACCTGTAGAAAAACAATTCAGATTTTAAATAGTCCACAGCCAAACTTAGGTAGTGACTTTAATTTGTGTGAAGGGACAACTCAGTTATTAAATCCAGGGATTTTTACGGGTGTTGTTAATTATTTATGGAGCGATGGAAGTACAGGAATTAATTATGTAGTAGATAGCACCGAGCAGATAATAGTAACTGTTACTGATGCACAAGGTTGTGTTGGAATTGATACCGTTGATGCCACGTGGATACAAATTCCAGCTATCAACTTAGGAACAAATGCCTCGTATTGCGAGGGACAAACGATAAATCTTAATGCGTTTTGGCCCAACGCGACTTATCTGTGGCAAGATGGAAGCACGAATTCTAGCTTAGTTGCAACAACTACAGGAACCTATATTGCGGAAGTAACTGTTAATGGATGTACAGGTACTGATCTAGTTGATTTGATATTTGATCCAGTACCCATGGTAAACTTTGGAAATGATACTACTCTTTGCAAAGGGATTCCGTTGTTTTTGGATGCAACAACTCCCAATGCTACTTACGTTTGGCAAGATGGAACTACTAATGCATATTACTTTATCACTGATCCTGGCAAATACTCCGTAAATGTGCAGGTGGGTGCATGTATCGGACGTGATACCATTGATATTGATCAGCAAGAACAACCCATTGTGGAGTTAGGAGAAGATACAATACTATGTTATGGTCAGCCTTATTTGCTTGATGCCTATAACTACGGGGCAACTTATCAATGGTCAAGCGGAGCAAATACCCCAACATTACAGCCCAATGAACCTGGACAGTATTATGTTTTAGCGCAGAACCAATGTGGTAGTGATGCTGATTCAGTGAATGTTATTTTAGAAATATGTAGTTGCTTGGTTTATATACCAACTGCTTTTTCTCCAAACAGAGACAATAAAAATGAAACCTTTAACTACAGTTATAACTGTACAGACTTTACAGCCAATTTAACTATTTATAATCGTATAGGCCAGGTGGTTTTTTCTAGTGATAATCCTGATATTTCCTGGGACGGTTCGTTTAATGGCAAAGAAGCTACCGAAGGTATTTATTATTACATCCTGAAATACAAAGGATATGATTCTGGAAGTTTTATTGACATCAAGAGAAAAGGATATGTAACATTAGTACGTTAGTACCGAATTTGAATTGTTAATAAATACCTCTGCTTTTGTTCATTGTTTTTTAGGATTGAAGTAAAAAACATTAGATAAGCCCCTCTCCCTTTCTTATCTTTGTTCGTTGCCGAAAGGCCTAACTCAACTATGAATATTACTTATTACGGTCATTCTTGTTTTTCAGTAAAGATTGGACAAAAAACCATTTTGTTTGATCCTTTTATTACGCCTAATGAACTAGCTAAGCATATTGATGTTTCTACAATTAAGGCAGATTATATTTTGATTTCTCACGGACATCAAGATCATATTGCGGATGCGGTCATGTTGGCACAACAAAATAATGCAACGGTCGTTTCCAACTATGAAATTGTCGATTGGTTGGCGAAGCAAGGTGTAGAAAGAAGTCATCCAATGAATATTGGAGGGCATTGGTTCTTTGATGCCGATGATAACGGAACTAAATTTAAAGTAAAATGTGTAGTAGCTGTTCATAGCAGTGTATTACCTGATGGAACATATGGTGGTAATCCGATGGGATTCTTAATTGAAAGTGCGGAAGGTAATTTCTATTATGCAGGTGATACAGCCTTAACATACGACATGAAATTAATTGGAGATTATAAAAGTATCGATTTCGCTTTCCTTCCAATTGGAAATAATTTCACCATGGGAATTGATAATGCTTTAATTGCTGCTGAATTTATCAATTGCCAGAAGATTATCGGAATGCATTACGACACGTTCGGATATATTGCGATTGATTCGGTAGAAGCAGCTGCTAAATTTCAAATGGCAGGTAATGAATTACACTTGTTAACTATTGGCGAGACAAAAACAATTTAAAAAACGAAAAATCAAAATAGCAAATGGCAAAAATTATTGCAATCGCAAATCAGAAAGGGGGAGTTGGAAAAACAACTTCTGCTATTAACTTAGCGGCTAGTCTTGCAGTTTTAGAATATAAAACTTTATTGGTTGATGCAGATCCACAGGCGAATTCTACCTCTGGTGTTGGCTTCGATCCAAGGACAGTTAAGACATCCATCTACGAATGTATCATCAATGATGTAGCTCCTGCTGATATCATTCTTGAAACCAAAACTCCAAATTTATATTTACTTCCTTCTCATATCGACTTAGTAGGTGCGGAAATTGAAATGATTCAGTTGACGAACCGCGAGCAGATGATGAAGCAAGTATTTGAAAAAATATCTGAAGACTTTGATTTTATCATCATTGATTGTTCTCCTTCTTTAGGATTAATCACGATTAATGCACTGACTGCAGCGCATTCAGTAATTATTCCGGTACAATGTGAGTACTTCGCCTTAGAAGGATTAGGTAAGTTGTTAAACACAATTAAAATTGTTCAGACAAGATTAAATCCTGAATTATCAATAGAAGGTATTCTATTAACGATGTACGATATGCGTTTACGTTTATCGAATCAGGTGGTAGAAGAAGTAAAAACACATTTCCAGGATATAGTATTCGATACAATCATTCAGCGTACTACCAAATTAGGTGAAGCACCAAGCTTTGGAGAAAGCATCATCATGCACGATGCATCAAGCAAAGGAGCTATTAATTATTTGAATTTAGCCCGTGAAATTCTTCAGAAAAACAACATGACAAAAATCGCATCAGAAAATAAAGTGATGACGGATGAAGTGATGGACAAATTAAAAGTTTCTGATAATTAATATTTAGTTTAGAATAAACATGTCGACAAAAAAATCAGGATTAGGGAGAGGCCTAAGCGCAATATTAGGTGATACTCCTGAAACAACAACTTCAGTAAATAATATAACAGCTGGCATCGATACACCAAATGCGAACATTGGTTCTGTTTCTTCGATTGCTTTAAATCAAATAGAAGCCAACCCTTTTCAGCCACGTACAGAATTCGACGAAGGTGCATTGAATGAACTAGCAGAATCAATCCGCCAACAAGGAATTATACAGCCTATAACAGTTCGTAAAGTGGCTGATAACCGTTATCAGATTATTAGTGGAGAGCGTCGATTTAAAGCTTCTAAATTAGCAGGCTTGACAACGGTTCCTGCTTATGTCCGTACAGCAAATGACCAGGCAATGTTAGAAATGGCGTTGGTTGAAAATATTCAACGTGAAAACTTAAATGCATTAGAGATTGCTATATCGTATCAGCGTCTAATTGAAGAATGTTCGTTAACTCAAGAACAATTAGGAGCTCGCGTAGGAAAAGACAGATCAACAGTTACGAATTACTTACGATTATTAAAATTACCCGCTCAAGTGCAGTTTGCTATTCGTGATGGAAAGATCAGCATGGGCCATGCGCGTGCTATTTTAGGTGTGGATGATATTGCTATGCAATTAAAAATTTTCAATGATGTGCTTACAGAAGATTTAAGCGTTCGTCGTACAGAGGAATTAGTTCGTTCTGCTTCACCAAAGAAAAATGGCAAAGAACCCAAGAACAAACCAAATTGGTATGTTGAAATCAAAAACATTGAAGAGCGATTAGAGCACCGTTACGAAACGAAAGTGGAAGTCCGACATAAAGATAACGGTAGCGGACAGGTTATAATCAACTACTACTCTACTGATGACTTTAATCGTTTGATTGAGTTATTGGATTTTGATTGATAGTTGATGTCAATAGCTATAAAACTATTACTATTAATACCAAACCCCAGTAATCGTCACCGTCAAAGCACCATTTGTTTTGGTGATACTCGTTGGCTTTCCATCTACGTAGTCTTCCATCTTGAAACCTACATAACCCATTGGGTCGTTGGCATCCAATACATCATAATCGCAAATAGAAATATAAACGAGTTTGTTAATATCATTAATTTGATAAGATGAAGTAAGCGACCATGAAACAGGCAAATCTGCTTGTGCTAGATTACCTACTTTAAATGAACTACCATCATAAACAATCGTGTGATTTGCATCTTCAATATTAAAAAACACATCAGCATCATCAAATAAATCCCAACCAACGTTATTATTATCTAAAGCGGGCATTGCAACAAGCTTCACCGAATTGATTTTAAATTTAGCTAAAGGTGCAACGGTTGTTTCTTTTTCACAAGCACTAAAGATTATCATTATACCTAAAAAGGCAACAAATAAATTTTTCTTTTTCATATTTTCTTTAATTTGTATTACTTTATAAAATTAACAATATCCCATCAATCTATAAACAAGATATCCAACCCATTCATGCGTTAGTAAGTCCCACGCTACTAAGGCTTCCGGATCGGGTTGTATCAAACGGTCGAGGGTAAAGATAGATCCACCTGAACGAACATCAACCGAATAAGCATCTACTTTAATGTTTGCCTTTGCGCAACATGCTAATGAACGGCGCATGTGAAAGGCTGATGTAATTAATAAGCATTTAGAGGTAATTCCCTTTTGACTTAACACTTTTGCTGTTTCGATAGCATTCTCGTAGGTATTACGGGAATTATTTTCCATTAGAACATCCTCCCTCTTTACTCCATTGCTCACCAATAGTGGGTACAATTTTTCAGACTCTTTCCATTCCTGAAAATTGACAAATCCAGAACCTCCCGATAAAAAAATCTTCTTGATTTTCCCTTTATGATACAACTCCACAGCCTGCATCAAACGGTCAGCACTGCTGCTAAAAACCATTCGCTTAGTATCATTGTCATAGTATCGCGTACTGCCTCCTAAAACAATTCCTACTTCATAAGGTGTTTTTATTTCATCTGCATTGTACGCTTTCATTTCCCACCTATTCATTACCCAGTTTACAATAAAAGGATTAGTAAAAATCAATAAGCTCAATAGCCCTGATAAAAATAATTTTGACGATACGCTAGGCTTCTTCTTTCTAAGTAAATAAGAGATGAGCAGCAAACCTACAATCCAAATGGCAGGAGATATAAATAAGTCGAGAATTTTAGATAGGATAAAAAACATTGGAGCCTTACGTTTGTTTGTTTGCCAAAGCAAAAGTATAATAAATCTTATTCGAGGGATAAATATCAACCTTTACGTACTAATAAATTCTATTCAGCCAATAATCCCGCTTAAAATTTCATTATATTCTTTGAGGTGTTTAAATTTGAGCCTATCATGAAAATACGAGTTTGCCTTATACTATCCTTTATCCTATTCAGTTTGATGGGTAAATCGCAAGATACCCTCTTAAACGCTGGTGCGTTATGGAAGTACAATGACATGGGTGTAGATTTAGGATCATCATGGAAAGACCTTAACTTCAATGATACTTTATGGTCTCAAGGCAATGCGCCACTTGGTTTTGGTTCTACAGCTATTAATACAACCGTTTCCTTCGGACCATCATCAACTAATAGATACACCACCACTTATTTTCGTAAGTGGGTTAACGTTACTAACCCCTGTGATTTGTATTCAAAAATTCTTTTCAATATTAAGCGCGATGATGGAGTAGTAATTTATGTCAATGGTGTCGAAGTTTTACGTTCCAATATTGCTGCAGGTGTTGTTTCCTACTCTACTTTTTCTACTTCTTGTGCTACTGATAATGGAACGGTATGGCAACCTTTTGATGTTGCTTCCAACTATTTTATAAATGGAAATAATCTTGTTGCTGTAGAATTGCATCAATGTAATTTAACCAGCAGCGATTTGTTATTCAACCTGCGAATGATTGGAAGTAAATCGATGGCAGGATTTGAATCCATTTCTCCAAACGTACAAAATCAAACATTCGTTCTTCCTCCTTCACACACCTTTCAATTATTAGTAAAAGAAGGAAGAAGATATACTATTGGAGGTAGAGTGCTAGGAAGAGCTGATTTCACAGGCTATATTCCGATTAATGGGTCAAGCGAAGATGGATACTTGCATGTTAACCATGAGAATGCACCTATAGCATCTATTTCAAATTTTAAAATTAAATTTAATTCAGTAGATAAGCTTTGGAATATTCAATCGTCGCAACCCATATTCGTAAACGATACAGATATTGTTAAACTTTATAAAAACTGTTCTGGCGCTATCACACCTTGGGGCACATCGCTAAGTGGAGAAGAAACACGAGATTCTTTTGACATAAACAATGATGGTTATTTAGATGCGGGATGGTTAGTAGAGATTGATCCAGTTACGAAAGCTGTTAAAACTTATAACGGCGGAACAAAACAGCAAAAGCTTTGGGCAATGGGAAGAATGGCGCATGAAAATGCTTGTGTTGCTAACGATTCCGTTACTGTTTACTTCGGAGAAGACTATACTGATGGTTGTTTTTATAAATATGTGGCTAATGTTCCTGCTAATTTATCCAGCGGTACATTATACGTTTTGAAAATGGACTCTGCCTTAACTACCAATGGTGCTCCGCTTAAATCAACAGGAACATGGATTCAGGTTCCAAATAATACTAAAGCCAAAAGAAATTTTATTTATGATGCGGCTATTGGTTTAGGAGGTACTCCTTTTAATGGTATTGAAGATGCAGAAATTGGTCGGGATACCATGGTTTATTTCACATCAAAAGTATATGGAAGAGTTTATCGTTTTAAAGATAACGGTACTGGAGTAACTAACTTTGAAACATATGTTGGTGGAGGTGTTAGTTATGCAATTAATCATAAAGGCGGAAACTCATCTGTTGCTTGGGGAGTTGGTAATGACAATTTAGCTTTTGACAATGAAGGCAATCTTTGGGTCTTTCAAGATGGAGGAAACAATTATATCTGGGTAGTGAAAAAAGGACATACACAAGC
>CALQOD010000093.1 GCA_943332105.1 Chitinophaga pinensis
CCTCCAGTCGCAGCCATAGTATAGGTGACAGTATAAGTTCCTGCTGTTGATGTAGAAGGAGTAATTGCACCTGTTATTGAATTAATTATTAATCCAACAGGAGATGCTGTATATGTCCCACCTGTTGTGCCTGTTAACGTTACTGCCTGTCCGGTAGTGAGTGATTTACAAAAAGGTGTTCCTGCGTAAGAAATTGTAGCTGCATTTGGAGCTGTAACTGCTAAAGTTTTTGATGCTGTTGCTGTTCCGCAACTTCCACCACTTGAAGTTAATGTTAAAGTAACTGTTCCTGTATAAGTTGATGGGGGAGTATAAGTAGCATTTAAAGTGGTAGCGTTTGGTGAGAAAGTTCCACCAACAGCACCATCGCTCCAGGTACCTGTTGTGGTTGATCCACTAACACTTCCACCCAAGGCAGCCGAAGTACCGCCCTTACAAATTGCAGATAAGGCTGTACCTGCGCTAATAGTTACACATGGACGCAATGCAATTGTAATCCCACCTAAGATTCTAGGTGTTGTGTTAACATTACAATTTAATCCTCCTGCACCTGTGGCACCTGCTGTTGGACTTAAAGCCCATGCACCACCAACGCAAGGAGAATTACCTACTCCATTATGACCAACATCGTATAATTCAGTAAGTGAAGCTGGAGATGTTAGGGTCCAATCAGTATTGACAAAGTTGGCATTAGTAGATGATGTTACCCTTGGACAATTTCCAAACATTAAAACCGCTGCATTAGGATTTGTAGTGGTTAGCGAGGGGATGGCTGATAAAGTTGCAGATGTTGCAGTATACCATGAAGTTGCAGCTGTTACATCAAAAGGGGTTGTTGTATTAACCCCAGAAAAAGCCACTATGGCACCTGTTGCCGCTGATGAACCCGTTGTTACCGTAAAGGTATAATTAGTAGGCTCACTGCCTCCTGCAATTTTGTAGAGTAGTGTAGCTCTACCTCTGTCAATATCAGTACCTGCAATAACTGTCCAACCACTGGATGCAGCTGTAGTATTTGTTGCATTCAAATAATTGCTAATATTGGCAATCATAATGTCACCGGCGACAACCCCAGTGGGTTTGTTAACGGTTACACTAGCAGTGGTGCTTATCGCAGTGGTTGAAGTGCCTCGCTGCGCAATTTGTCCAAAACTACTCATCGAGAGGAGTAAGAACATGATTGGCAACAGCAATAATTTAGCTCGCCAACCTGTGATTTTGGAAGCTAAATTGTTTAAAAAAATCGTGAATTGGTAAGTTTGATTACGCATAAAATATGTGTTTTTATTTTGTGTTTTTTCTTTTTATTCGATGCCTCTTTACGTTGAATTTTTACTTTGGTTATACTTGTTAGTAGTTTTTTTATGGGTGCTTACACTCAAATACACTTTTTCTATTCAACATTGCAATTTTCATTAAGAATCAAGTATTTGTAAATTATATTTGGTGAATGAATATAAGTTTGGGGCGAAAGTCTACTTTCGTAGTATATAACTTTTAGACAAAAAAGTAAATATAATTAATCGAAAAAGGATTTTTTTTTATTTATCATAAACTTAAAGTCCCCTTAACATCATAAGAATAATTTATTTAAAAGAAGAATATTTTTTTAAAAAAAATCGAAAAAAGAAAAACACAAGATTCAAAAACTAACATCAGCTTTTAAGTTCATTGGAAATTAGGTGAATACCTTCATTAGCTTCCATTTGATAATAATCATATTTCATAAGCATTAACTCGAGATTATCTTACGAGTCCTGAATCACGACGAAGAATTACAATAATGCCTACATCGTGCGCCTCCATCGTTTTAATTATGTAGGGATTTACCATCTTCGGGATTCTACTCGTGGGTTGGGGAGGCTATGAAGTCGTTAATTTAATGCCTTTACTATAATATGTATATTTGACAAATCTAAAAATCAAGCTATGTATTCAGGTTATTTATACGAAAATCCAGTAATGCCCAAACAGACCAAGGTGGTGTTTATCATTGAGGATGAACCCTTACAGGCTGAATTGTTAAAAGACCTTATTACTTCTAAATTCAATTTAGAGGTACATGTTTTTGGAACGGGAGAAGAAGCCTTGAAAAATTGGCACTTAGATCCTACGGTTGTGGTCCTCGATCACGATTTAAATACGGTTGATAAAACGGCTATGAATGGGGTAGAGGTATTGAAAAGAATTAAAGATCAGTCTCCACTTACGCAAGTAGTCATGTTATCTGGTCAACATAGTTTATCGGTAGCTGCCAACTGTATTAAATATGGTGCCTTCGATTATATTGTGAAAGGTGAAGGTGCTCTTGATCGTATTGGCAGTATTTTCCAAAACATTGATGATATGATGGATGCTATTTATTTCCGCGATTTTTACAAAAAGATGAATACTGTTTTATCCGTTGCACTTATTGTATTAATGCTAGCTATTCTAGCAATGTTTGCGAATGGAAATTTGGTGTTGAATTTTTAGACCTCTCCCAACCTCTCCAAAGGAGAGGAGCTTTATTAATTGTCCCTCCTTTGGAGGGATATAGGGTGGTCTAGATTTGGTTTTGAATTTTTAGACCTCTCCCAACCTCTCCAAAGGAGAGGAGCTTTATTAATTGTCCCTCCTTTGGAGGGATATAGGGTGGTCATAATCTGGTTTTGAGTTTTTAATATAGGTGTATACATTTATTTTACATCTCTCTATTTTAAGAAATCATTAAGGCAACTTTTCAGTGTTAAATTTCTATAAAATTTATAGTTTTTGATGTAAGGATTTCCGTTCTTTACACATCGAAATTTTAACCAAATACTAATCTCAAGAATGCGTTTTTATAAGCGACTTTTATTTTTTGTTTTAATGTTGGTTTGCCAAGTCGCAAATGCGCAGGTCTTGGATAATCTTTCGCCATCAGCAACTGCTTATTCACTTCGTAACGTAAGAACAGCTTATTCGCTAACTTCTCCTGCATACCCTGCATTTGTAAACTCTAGTTATGTTCCAGCTACAGTAACCAATCCGTTAATTCGTATTCGCCGTTCTTCGGATGATGCATTGCAAGATTTTACCTATACCACAAATCTCGATATTGATACTAATGCATTACTGACTTTCATTGGTGGTCCCAATTTGTTTACCTACTCCGAGCAATTTAATAATTCGGTGTGGGGTGGACTGGGAGGGTCAATTTCTACAAATACAGTTGCAGCACCCAACGGTTCAATGACGGCTGAAGCATTTACGGAGATTGCTGGAAATAACGAACACTTTATCGATTATAATTACACTACTCCCCAAGTAGCTTCTGCTTATACGATGAGTATTTATGTGAAGCCAATCAATAATACCAATCGTTATTTTATTCTTCGTGGAGTATTTGCAGATGGAACAGGCAGCTCATATAGCACTTTCGATTTAAATACAGGAACACTAATTTCAACTTCGGGTACAGCTTGGACCAATGTTTCAATTACTCCATCTACATTAGGATGGTTTTTAATTAAGGGTACTTATACAACAGGAGCTACGGTAACTCCTTCTATCGATCTTATTTTCCGTTTGCAGTTTATGGAGGTTACTCCATTAGCTAATGTTTATATTGGAAATACAGCAATCTCTACTGCATTATGGGGAGCACAACTTCAGAAAGGTCAGACTTATCCAGGTTATACTCCTACGCAGGCAACACCTCAGCTGTTTGTCCCTAACGGGTATGTCTATACCTGGTATGATCAAAGTGGAAATAATAGATTGATTTCTCAAATTAACCAAGATAACCAACCATTGATTGTTGATTCTGGTCGGATTTTGCGTACTTCCAACTTACGACCAACGATTCGTTTTAAAGGAGATGGAAGTTATACAGGTTCATCGTATTTATTAAACGCAACCTCTTCTATATCCGCAGCCAATAGTTCTATTAATATGGTTTCGAAATGGAAATCGTTCAATGGAACTTTTAATAACGATATCCCATTTGCAATTGGAACTACTGGTGATACTCGTCGTTGTAGATATTTTTTAAGAAGTCCTAATAACGATGTCGGTTATGGTACATGGGCAAACGATGTGCTTACAACCGGAGTGAATACAAGTGTAGCACAAACTCATCATATCTATACAGCTATACAAAATGCTTCGCAGGTATTGGTTGCAAAAGATGGATTGGAAAGTGCTGCTAATTTAGCCTTGCCGCCCTTATCACCTTCTACAGGAATTGGTATGGGTCAGCTTTATAACCCAGGTTTGGTAAATGATTATTTTTCAGATGTGGATATTTCTGAAGGCATTGTTTTTCCATCCGCGTTAACACCTGCTGAAAAAAGATTATTGCATTGCGACCAAGGGAATTATTTTGGTTTACCAACTTCTATTTCAGGATTGGATTTTTACATCGGTGCAACCGTCGATACGGCATCATGTAAACTGGTAAGCGAACAAGTGGTTTGGAACAGTGCTACAAAGTTTAATATTCTTGAAACAGGTAATAATCTTCAGAAATTAAATTCATACGCTTGGGATGGTGGTGCCGCTTCATTAAATACTTTGGGCAATTATGGGTACTTCGAATTTAAAGCTGTTGAAACAAATAAAGCGCGTCATATTGGTTTGAGTAGTTCGTTTACAGGACTTGCATTTGCCAATGTTCAATTCGGAATCAATCTACAAAATAATGGAACGGTTTCAATTTTTGAATCCAATGTGAACCGTGGTTCTTTCGGAACTTATTACGCCAATGATGTTTTCAGAATTGCAGTTGAATCAGGTATTGTAAAGTATTATAAAAACGGAGTTTTGTTTTATTCCAGCGCGGTAACTCCTGTTTTACCATTGTTGGTTCACGTTTCACTTTTTGATGTTGGTGCAACTATCGTAAATCCAGTTGTCAAAAATTTATCGAATGGAACATTCACTGCTTATGCAAATAATACTGGGCCTAATCCTGTTTATCAATGGAAAGTTAATGGACTAAATGTTGGTGCTAACAGTAATGTATATACGAATACAGTTTTAAATACAAACGATATTTTAACGTGTCAGTTATCACTTAATTCTTGTGTTACAAATACAATTCTTTCTAACCAAATAACTGCAATTGCTTTATCTCCTAATCCTTCGCTATCATTTTATATTCGTCCCACTATTGATACAGGTTCATGTAAATTAGCTGCGGAAGATGTGGTTTGGAAATACACGACATTAGATAATATGTCGCGCATTCAGATTGTCGGTAACAATCTAACAAAACTATTAACTAACGGTTGGGATGGTGCAGCAATGTCATATCAGACGGTAGGTAATAATGGATGGGTTCAGTTTAATGCAGCCCAAACAAATAAACCATTGATGTGTGGCTTAAGCGCAAGTTACACAGGGAATTCTTATACCAATATTCAATATGCTATTTATCTCGCTGCAGGTGGATCGTTGCAGGTTTATGAATCAGGAACATATAGAGGAACATTTGGTAATTATGCTGTTAATGATACTTTGCGTGTTGCAATTGAAAATAGTCAGGTATGTTATTATAGAAATAATATTTTGTTTTATAATAGCACAGTAACACCTGTACTTCCATTATATGTAAATGCAAATATTTCTGATATTGGTGGTGTATTGTCAAATGTGATTGTTTATAATCGCAGTGCACTTACATTTAACGCTTATACTTTAAACGCTCCTGCAAATCCTGTTTTTAATTGGAAGGTCAACAATATTGTTGTTCAGTCTGGTGTTTCTTCTTCGTATGTAAATCCATCTTTAGCTGTAAATGATATTGTAACATGCTCCATGCAGTTATCAGGTTGTTTGAGCAATGTAATAAACGCTAACACAATAGTTGTAAAAAATGTATTGCCAAATGCATCCTTGCAATTTTTCATTAAAGGAGTCTATAATGCATTAGGATGCAAAAAATCTGGTGAGCAGGTAGTATGGAAATACTTAAACCTTTCAAACTATGATCGATTAACGATTACTGGAAATTCATTGACTAAAAAATTATCTGCTCAATGGGATGCAGGAGCGATTTCGGCCAACCAGGTTTACAACAACGGCTACTTAGAATTTAAAGCAATTGAAGCGAATAAAAATCGGATGGCAGGATTAAGTGCTGCATATACGGGACCATCGTATGCAAATATCGATTATGCACTTTATCTTCAAGCAAATGGTACTATCGGCGTTTATGAATCGGGCATAAATAGAGGTGTTTTTGGATCTTATGTTGCGAACGATGTTTTCCGCGTAGCAATGGATAATAGTGTTATTCGCTATTATAAAAACGGAACGATTTTTTACACAAGTACGGTAGCTCCTCCTGCAGTATTGTATGCATCCTCAGCATTATATGATATTGGTGCTACAATAACAGATGCATATGTATGGAATTATAATAATGCTTCTTTTACGGCAGTCTTTTCAAGTGTGTATTCTCCTTATGTTTTAAATTGGAAAGTAAATGGAGTAGCTACAGGTATTAACACTACCACCTACAGTAATCCATCGCTACTTGTGAATGATGTTATTACTTGTGACTTACAATTGCAAGGCTGTTACAACGCAACGTTAACATCAAATTCAATCATTTATACTAATCAAACTGCTAATCCTTCTGCAGTAGGTTATATTAAAGGAATAATTGACTCTGCTGCTTGTTCGTATGCTGGTGAACAAGTTGTATGGGCTTATACCAATCTTTATGATAAACAAAAATTAGCTTATAACGGGAACGGACTAACTAAGTTGTTGACTACGGGATGGGATGCAGCTGCTTTTTCATTCAATTCAGTAGGGCAGGAAGGTTACCTTGAATTTAGAGTCGCAGAACTTAATAAGTCTAGGATGATAGGTTTAAGTACAACATATGGCAGTTCCTCATATACTACAATTCAATATTCAATATATCTTCAAAATAACGGTGTGTTTTCTGTATATGAGTCTGGAACTAATCGCGCTACTTTTACTAATTATACCGCTACAGATACTTTTCGAATCGCTGTTGAAGGGAACCAGATTAAATATTACAAAAACAGAGAACTGTTTTATACAAGCTTGACGCAGCCCAATCTTCCATTGTATGTTAATGCTTCGCTAAATGATATAGGTGCGACAGTTTTAGATGCCATGGTTTGGAATTTAAATAGTGGAACTTTTTCTGCTGTTTTTTATAATGGTTCTTCAGTTTTAAATTATGATTGGAAAATAAATGGTGTTAGTACTGGAGCTACAAACTCTATTTTTAATGCATTCTCGATTAACAACACAGATATTGTTTCATGTGATATCAGCTATGACGGCTGTGTTACAACATTGTTTCCTTCCAATTTGGTTAAACGAATAGCAGTAGATCCGAATCCTTCAATAAGTTATTTTATAGCTGGTGTTCCTGATCAAAGCTCATGTAGAATTGCTGGTGAGCAAGTTGTTTGGAAACGCTTTACTAACTATAACGACTTAACTAAAATTCAAAAGGTTGGAAATAATTTAACAAAATTACTTACCACTGCGTGGGATGCAGGAGCTATCTCTTTAAATAAAGTAAGTAATAATGGTTATTTCGAATTTTCAGCAACCGAAGTTAATAAATCTAGAATGGCTGGTTTAAGCGCTTCTTACGGTGGTTCATCATATACAACTATTCAATATGCTATTTATTTACAGAGTAATGGAGCAGTTGGTATTTATGAAACGGGTACTAATCGTGGTAACTTTGGGACTTATATTTCTGGTGACGTGTTTCGTGTTGCAGTTGAATCAGGAATTGTAAAGTATTATAAAAATGGGGTAGTGATCTATACTAGTACTGTTACTCCTTCTTTACCATTGTATGTTAATGCAGCATTATCTGATGTTGGTGCAACTATTAGCAATGCCATGGTTTACAATTACAATACTGGAAGCTTCATAGCATCAGCAGCGCAGGCAGGAAATGGTTTAACTTATACTTGGATGGTAAATGGTATTGTTATGCAAAGCGGAATTAATCGTGCATACAATAATTCATTGCTTAATATCAATGATGTAATTACTTGTCGCTTGACATTAGGCGGTTGTCTTTCGGCAACTTCATATTTGTCTAATACAATTACAATTAAAGCAGCACCACAACAAACAGCAGATTTTTTCATAGAAGGTTCTCCTGTTTTGCCTGGATGTAAAATGGTAATTGAACAAGTGAAGTGGAAGTTAAGTGACTTAATCAGTAATGTGACGGTTGTTAATACGAATAGCTTAATTCGAAATGCAGGAACTGGATTGTGGAATGCAGGTGCCGCTTCCTGGAATACCGTTGCTAATTTTGGTTATTTTGAATTTACTGCCACAGAAAATAATAAGTTGCGTTGTGTCGGTTTAAGCAATTCAAATAATTCTTCCGATCATCTTTCAATACAATTTGCTTTTTATCTGCAAAATGATGGTAACTATAGAATTTATGAAAGTGGTATTGATCGTGGTTTGATTTTGCCTTATCAGCCAAATGCAGTTTTTAGAATTAAAGTCGATGGAGGTGTAGTAAAATATTTTAAAGATGGAGTGCTTGTTTATTTAAGTAACATCGCGCCCAATTTGCCATTGTTAGTTGATGTTTCATTAAATGATTTAAGTGCTACTGTAACGAACGTGAAAGTTGCTAATTATAATAATGGAAGATTTCAAACGAATATTCTTAATGGAGGTGCTTATAATTGGATGGTGAACGGTGTTGTTATGCAAGCAGGACCTGCATCTGTTTATATCAATAATAATTTATTAAATCATGATACTGTTACTTGTCAGTTAGTAAGTAATCTTCCAGGATGCACTTCTCAGCTTTTATCCTCAAATTATATTGAGAATGTATTTGTAAAACCTGATAGTGTTGACGCTTATTTAAAATCTGTTCCTTCGTTAAGTTCTTGTTATATAGGAATTGAACAAGTGAAATGGAAGTTGAGTGATTTTAATAAATACAATACAGTTGCATTGGCTGATAATTCGTTATTAAAAATGCAAGGCGGTGGTACCTGGAACGGAGGTGCTTCAACTTGGAATACAGTTCAAAATAATGGATACTTTGAATTTAAAGCTGTTGAAATAAATAAGTGGCGCGCAGTTGGTTTGTCAACTACAAATACAGCGAACGATCTTGCCTCCATTCAATTTGCAATTGTGCTGAATAACACAGCGGGTATTAGCGTTTATGAATCGAATAATAACCGTGGCGGATTTGGTAATTTTACTGCTAATGATGTTTTTAGAATAGCAGTTGAAAATAACATTGTAAAGTATTATCGTAATGGAATATTGTTTTATATTTCGGCTGTTACACCAACTCTTCCTTTGCAGATAGATGTTTCCTTGTACGATTTAGGAGCTACTGTTGCAAATGCTATTGTTTCAAATTATCATGCTGGTGTGTTTCAGGCAGGAGCGACAAACGCAGGCGCGAGTCCCAATTATCAGTTTTTTGTAAATAGTGTTTCTGTACAAAATGGAGTTGTTTCCTCTTATACAAATACAAGTTTAATTGTTGGTGATACCGTTTCATGTATCGTAACCTCAAACGTGAACGGGTGTTTGCCTTTCCAATATTTTTCAAACTACATTGTAATTGCTAAAACGAGTCCTGCAAATTTAGATTTCTCAATTACATCAAATCCATCGAGTGCTACCTGCGCAATAATAACAGAGCCGGTTCGATGGAAGCTTTCAGATCTATCGAAGGATGCACAAATTGTAAATGGAAATGGATTAGTCAGAGCGCAAAACTTTACATGGAATTGTGGTGCTTTCTCTTGGAACAAGGTTTATAACAATGGATATTTCGAGTTTACCGCAGCAGAAAATAATAAGTTTAGAATGATTGGATTAAGTTCAACGAATCCCAATGCTGATTGGACTTCAATTCAATATGCAATCTATCTAACAAATACTGGAACATTTGATATTCGTCAGTCGGGAACAACCATCGCAATTTCTGCTGCTGTTTATACTACAAATGATATCTTTAAAATATCCGTTGAAGCAAACGTAGTAAAGTATTACAAGAATGGTTCGCTTATTTATTCAAGTCTTGTAACTCCAACGTTGCCATTAATGGTAGACGTATCTATTTATGATCAAGGTGGAACAGTGAAAAATGCTATGATTACAAATTATAGTAGTGGAGTCTTTAATGCTAATTTGGTTAATGGAGGAACGAATCCTATTTATAATTGGAAGTTAAACGGATTAGTTGTTCAAACTGGAACAAGCGCAAGTTATACGAATTTAAATTTACTGAATGGTGATGTCGTTTCATGTGATGTGCAGGCAACACCTACAGGGTGTTCTTCTCAATTGTTTGCATCGAATAATATAACGAATTTTATTATTCCACAGATTAATGTCGACTTTGCAGTGCGTGGTGTTTCTGTTGCAACTTCTTGCGCTGTAGTGGTAGAAAAAGTGAAATGGAAAACAGGAGAACTTTCTGCTTGCGTGTCGATACAAAATACAAATCAGTTAATTAAATCATCCAGTGCTAC
>CALQOD010000094.1 GCA_943332105.1 Chitinophaga pinensis
GTGTTCCCGTTACATCCCAAGCACAAGTTGATGAATTGAACGTTGCAGTTTCATAACAAGCAAGTGTTGGCATTGTAGGTTGAGTTCCTGCTGTTACAGTGTAATTTGCAGTTGCGGTACAAGTACCCGATGTTGCCGTTACCGTATATTGACCGGGAGCCAAATTGCTTATATCTTCTGTGGTAGATGTAAAGCTGTTAGGTCCCGACCAGGCAAATGTAGGAGCAGGGGAACCGCCTGTAGCCGTTAAATTAATCGCTCCGTTATTGAGGTTGGGGCAGGACTGATTGGTGATACTTGAAGATAATGTAGGTGCGGTGCAAGTTGGGGTCGAAGAATAAAATACGATAGCCCCAACCTGGGTGCCTACAACTCCATTAATGCTATATTGAAATACTCCTTTAGCTGGTGAAACGTTGTTAATAACTGGTCCATAACCCAATAAATTTACATTGGCATTAGTATTCTGACCAATTACTTTAAAGTTAGAGTCTGCCAAAGTCTGATTGTTAGCTATTAAACTATCAAAATTAACCACGCTCCCAAAAGACCAGGGAAGATTCAAAAATCCATTTGTGGAAGCAATGTTATTGGCATCTCCAGTAGTTGCCAAACTAGGGCTTAAAGGAGGACCGATAATAGTTCCAAACCGGGCCCTCCATGTTGTAGGGGCAAGGCCAGTTCCTGCTACTATAGCGGGATTAAGTCTTGGAGTTCCTGTTGTTGGTGACCAAGAATTAGCAGCTGTACCGCCTGGATAAATAAAAGGGCCAGCATTAATTGAGCTTATATTTACAGCTCCAGGGGTATAAGTTACAACTACTGAATTTATTGAAAGTCCATGGGGGTTTATTCCCATTTTACCAGTTGCTTTATCATAAAACATAACGGCGCCGTTCAAACCATTAATTGGGTTAGTAGCGGATGTTCTAACCGGCAGGGTATAACCTGTTAAAACAATGTCCCAGAGTATGCCGTTAGGGGCAGCGCCATCAACATGGGTTGGTGGCACATATTGAGCATGGGTTTGCGTAAAGATTCCTGAACATAGCATCAGGAAAATAATAATCAAATGGACTTTAGTCGTTTTCTTGACAAACAGCCCTGGCTTAGTAGATTGTTTTTTCATTGAATTTATATATTGTTAGTTTATAATACTATTTGTTTTATTACCCTTTGTCCAATGACAAATGATAACGATAAGTTTTGTTAAATAAGTTTTACTAAAAATAATTGCTGATTGGTAGGTTTATTTTCAACTTGCAATTTCCTAAAAAACTAAAAACGAAGCAAGTATTTTTCTATTTTTTTTGATTTAGTTAATGATAATATAATGTATATGGGTGTATGGACCTATATACGCTAAAGTGCTAACTGTTTTATTTTGAAATAAATTATCCTAATTGATAAAAAGTGCCCTTCGGTTGCGAAAAAGTATAAATCACAATAGTTCATTTTTAATCCTGTATTATGGCGCCTAGTGTTCCCATTTCTTAATTACGCTAGCAAATCATCAAATCATCAAATCATCAAATCATCAAATCATCAAACTAGCACATCGCGAGGCTTCGCGATCAAACTAGCACATCAACCCATTATCTCATTAGCAAATTAAAGTTATCTTCACATTCTTAAAATAAAATTTCAAAATGCAATACTGGTTAGTAAAATCAGAGCCGTTTAAGTATTCATGGGATCAGTTTGTGGCCGATAAGGAAACCTTTTGGGATGGTGTGCGCAATTACCTAGCACGTAATAATATGCGTGCAATGAAAAAAGGCGATCTCGTTTTGTTTTATCACAGCAACGAAGGAATGGAAGTAGTTGGTGTTGCTAAGGTAAGTAAGGAGCATTATCCTGATCCAACTGCTGAAGATGATACATGGTCGGTAGTGAATTTAAAACCTGTAAAAAAATTAAAGCATCCAGTTTCATTAGCAACAATTAAATCGGAACCGCGTCTTGCGCAAATTCAACTTCTTCGTTTAAACCGTTTATCTGTCACTGCGCTTACTGCAAACGAATTTGATGTGATCCTGCAGCTTGGCGAAACTTCCGTTAAATAAAATGAAAAAAATAGCTTACTTAATATTCTCCTTCTTATTCATGAGTCAAATTTTATTAGCGCAAAATGGTAGCGTAAAAGGATTTTTGTATGACCGTGAAAATGGAGAGCCTCTTTTATTTACTCCTGTCTTTTTAAAAGGTACGGGCGTAGGAACAACGACGGATGTGAATGGCTTTTATACATTGAATAAAATTCCTCCGGGGGATTATAAGTTGGTGGCTACCGCAATTGGATATGATACCGCTTCAGCTGAAATTACAATTACTAACGATAACGTCATAACGCAGCAGTTTACATTAGCTCGTCGCGCAATTAATTTGAAAGGCGTTAATATCTCTGCAGAAAAAGCAACTCAACGTACCGAAGTTCAAGTGTCGGTTCAGAAAATCACTCCAAAAGATATTTCTATGGTTCCTGCTATTGGTGGTGAGCCCGATCTAGCGCAATACTTACAGGTATTACCAGGAGTTGTGTTTAGTGGTGATCAAGGCGGACAACTTTATATTCGTGGAGGAACACCTATCATGAATAAAGTGCTACTCGATGGAATGGTAGTTTATAATCCTTTTCACTCGATTGGTTTATTCTCTGTGTTTGATACGGATATCTTGCGCAACGCAGATGTGTACACTGGCGGATTTAATGCAGAGTACGGCGATCGTATCGGAGCTGTAATGGATATCACTACGCGCGATGGAAATAAGAAACGCACTAGAGGAAAAATTTCAGGAAGTACTTTTGGTTCTAAGTTGTTAGTGGAAGGTCCAATTGCAAAGCAAAAAACTGACGGCGGTAGTAGCACAACTTATGTATTGTCGTTAAAAAATTCATATCTCGATAAATCATCAAAAGTATTTTACGATTATGTGAATACTAACGATGGTGGATTGCCGTATTCGTTCAATGATTTTTATGGCAAGGTTTCGATGAACGGAGAAAACGGAAGTAAGTTCAGTGTGTTCGGATACAATTTTCAGGATGATGCGCAGTTTAGAGATATAGCAACAATAGGATGGAAGAGTAGTGGCTTCGGCTCTAATTTTTTATTGGTTCCGAAAGGTTCTAATATGTTAATGGAAGGAGTGTTTGCTTATTCAGGTTATAAAATCCAACAGCAAGAAGCAAGTGATAAACCACGTTCTAGCGGTGTTAACGGATTTAACATGGGGATGAATTTTGTGAGTTATATTGATCGCAACGAATTGAAATTCGGATTTGAAGTATTAGGGTTTAGGACAGAATATACGGCGCAAACAATTACAGGTTTGAAGTCGGAGCAAATAGAAAACACCACCGAGTTCGGAAGTTTTATAAAGTATCGTATTACGCGCGACAAATGGGTGCTTGAACCAAGTATGCGTATTCAGTATTATGCATCGCTTTCTGAATTTTCTCCTGAGCCTCGCATCGGATTTAAATGGAATGCTGCTGATAAATTCCGATTCAAATTTGCTGGCGGAATGTATTCTCAAAACTTATTGAGCACATCGTCAGATAGAGATGTAGTGAATTTATTCTACGGATTTTTATCAGGTCCTGAAAATCTTCCAAGTGAGTTTAACGGAAAGGCAGTAACGTCACACTTGCAAAAAGCAAGAGATCTTATTGCTGGTTGCGAAATCGATATATTAAAAGATCTTGATTTGAACGTAGAAACGTACATCAAAGATTTTACACAGCTAACAAATATTAATCGTGATAAAATTTATCCCGATAATGGAACATATTCCAATGAGCCCGATTATAAAACAAAAGATTATATCGTAGAGTCAGGGAAAGCTTACGGAATAGATTTCGTTTTGAAATACGAACATAAACGTATGTATTTGTGGGGCGTCTATTCATTAGGAAAAGTTACTCGTAATGATGGTATACGAACCTATAGTCCGCATTTCGATCGCCGACATAATATTAATTTAGTAGGAGCCTATACGTTTGGCGAGAAAGGAAATTGGGAAGTTAATGTGCGCTGGAATTATGGTTCAGGATTTCCATTTACGAAGACAGCTGGCTTTTATGAGTACTTAAATTTTGCTAATGGATTATATACGGATCCTAATACGGCGAATGGATATCTAGGCATTAGCTATGGCGATTTAAATCAAGGTCGCTTACCCGATTATCACCGTATGGATATCAGCGTAAAGAAAACCTTATTGTTGAGTGAGCATTCTGAAATGGAAATATTGGCGAGCTTAATCAACGTTTACAACCGAGAAAATATTTTTTACTTCGACCGTATTCGTTATAAGCGCGTTAATCAGTTGCCGGTGTTACCATCGCTAGGTGTGAATATGACGTTTTAAATAGAAAAAATGATACAATGCCCAAATAAATAATTAATCATTGTTTTATCAAATAAAAATGGCACATATCAAAGAACCAAATGGCGTAGATTTTTTTGTAGATCCAACTCCTTTGACCAAGCAGGAAAGGCAACAAATTAGTGATTTGATCGCTTATTATAAACGTACTGGGAGAAAAAAACTCATGCAAAAAACAATAACTAGAAAAAAAGTTTCGAGTGCTAAAAAGGTACTTGCGAAATAATTCAGTTCCTCCATTTTACTTTTTTATTTTATTGTCGATCTTCATTAAAAAACCCTGATAATTATTTTTATCAGGGTTTCGATTTTTAGGTTGATATTAAATTATCTAATTGTTACCATCTCACGATATTTAGGTAAAGGCCAGCATTCATCGTCAACAATTAATTCTAATTTGTCAACATGATATCTGATTTCATCGAAGTGTAATTTTACTTTATCGCAATAGTTAATTGCTCTAGTGCGGATATTCTCAATTGCATTCGCTTTCTTTCTTGCTTCCAACATAACATCGCAATTTTTCTTAATGATTGTAATGTGATTAGAAATTGCTTTGATGATTTCCACTTGCGCTGCGTATGTTTCACGAGGCATTTTAATATCCATCAAGCCTTCTACATTTTGCACCAATAAGTGTTGATACTTAATTGCAGCAGGAATGATATGATTTGTTGCAACAACACCCATCACGCGAGATTCAATCTGAATTTTCTTGATGTAGGTCTCCAACATAATTTCATGGCGCGCTTCTAATTCGCGGTGATTGAAAATATTATTGTTTTCAAATAAGCTCATCGTTTTCTTCGATACAAATGCATCTAACGCAGTAGGAGTAGTGGTGATATTGTTTAATCCTCTTTTCTTCGCTTCTTTTATCCACTCTTCGCTATAACCATTCCCTTCGAAACGAATCACCTTACTATCTACGATGTACTTACGCAATACTTTTAAAATTGCTTCATCGTTTTTCATTCCTTTCTTTGCTAATGCTTCCACTTCAACATAGAATTTCTTCAACTGATCTGCAACGATTGTATTTAATACCGTCATTGGATGTCCGCAGTTAGCCGTTGAACCTACTGCGCGGAATTCAAATTTATTTCCAGTGAAAGCAAATGGAGAAGTACGATTACGGTCAGTATTGTCTAATAAGATTTCTGGAATCTTACCAATATTTAATTTCAATGCAGTCTTTTCTTCCGGCGTCATTTTTTTATCCTTCACCGATTTCTCGATTTCGTCTAACACCGCTGACAACTGCTGACCTAAGAAGATAGACATAATCGCAGGAGGCGCTTCGTTCGCTCCTAAGCGATGATCATTACTTGCAGATGCAATTGATGCACGCATTAAATCGGCATGCTCATGAACTGCTTTAATCGTATTGATGAAAAACGTTAAGAACATTAAATTGCTTTTAGGAGAATTCCCTGGTGATAATAAATTTTTACCAGTGCTTGTACTTAAACTCCAGTTATTGTGTTTCCCTGATCCGTTGATACCTGCATAAGGTTTTTCATGAAGTAGGATTTTGAAATAATGCTTACGCGCAATCTTCTCCATCAAATCCATCAACAATGAATTATGATCAACTGCTAAATTGATATCTTCAAAAACAGGAGCACATTCAAATTGAGAAGGAGCTACTTCATTATGACGAGTCTTTAAAGGAATACCTAACTTCAATGATTCGATTTCTAATTCTGCCATAAATGAAAGCACACGAGCAGGAATAGATCCGAAGTAATGATCTTCTAACTGTTGACCTTTTGCAGCAGTTGCACCAAACAAAGTACGACCAGTCATTTCTAAATCAGGACGCGCATTAAACATATCAATATCAACTAAGAAATACTCTTGCTCAATTCCTAAGGTAGAATATACGCTGGTTACATTTTTGTCAAAATACTGACAAACAGGAACAGCAGCTTGATTCAAAGCATTCAATGCTTTTAAAAGTGGTGCTTTGTAATCTAATGTCTCACCTGTATAAGAAACGAAAATTGTTGGAATACATAAAGTGCGACCAGCAACGCTATCCATAATAAATGCTGGCGAGCTCGGATCCCATGCAGTATAACCTCTTGCTTCAAACGTGTTTCTGATTCCTCCATTAGGGAAAGAAGAAGCATCTGGCTCTTGCTGTACTAATGCAGAGCTGCTAAACGTTTCGATTGCTCTACCATCATCACTTAAATCAAAGAAGGCATCATGCTTTTCGGCTGTGGTACCCGTTAGAGGTTGGAACCAGTGCGTGTAATGTGTAGCGTCCATGCTGATAGCCCAGCTTTTCATGGCTGCTGCTACTAGCTCAGCAACCTTACGATCAATACGCTGACCAGTATTAGTGGCTTCCATTACTTGTTTGTAAACATCTTTTGATAAATGCTTATGCATTTTTTCTTTATTAAAAACATTCACTCCGTAGTAGTCGGATACTTTACTTGAAGGAGGGTTAACTGGAACCGGAGCTCTGTTACTGCTCTTCTCTAATGCGGTAAAACGTAGCATGATTTTATGATTTTTTTAGAAATTTTGAGCAAATATAGGATTTTGAAGGGGGGTAATCCAAAAAAAACATAAAAAATTGCTGCTGACCCCCTAAAAAAATGGGGGGAGGACGATAAATTAATGATTTAATGTGCTGATTTGCTGATTTGCTAATGAAATACAATTTTCGAATTAACTGATTAGCACATTAACCCATTGGCACATTAGCAAATCAGCACATTAACCCATTAGTCAAATTCGTGTCAGCTTCAACCCTTCAATCGGTTTTACTACTAACGGAATTTTTTCTACGGTTACCGAGCTGGTATCAAGTCCAAAAGCACGCTCTTCAGGCAGGGAGATTTTTTTTATCAGGAAATAAAAGTCCATGATAATTTTTTGTAGCCATGGTAATTCGTTATCGTACGACAAGAATTTTTCCATTACCACAAACCGGAAATCGCCCACTAAATTACGTTTCATCAACGAAGGATAACGTGAAATAATATCTACTTCTTTATTGTTGACTAACTCCGTTACAATTTGTCGGAACATTAAATTTACTCTAGGATCAATTCGGAAACCAATGCGCATATCAATTCGGATAAGTTTGTCGTGCAAGATTTCTGTTACTTTGTATTCCAACGTGTAAGGTTCATCTAATACATCTACATGCACAAACCAATACACATCGGCGCGTTTAGGTTTCTTGTAAAAGATGCTGTAAAAAACTTTCTCTTCAATTTCATCTAAATTATTTGCACTCGTTAAATACACTAAATGTGTTGCATACTTCGGAACAGCTTTGTCTTCGCTTAATCCTTTTATCAGCGGTAAATAATCTTTGATGTAAACGAACTCTACTAAGCGATTTCTGATTTTACGAGAGTAATAAAGCACCAGCATGATGATGAATAAACTCGAAGCAACGAGTAATGTTACCCATCCACCATGCGAGAACTTGCTCAGGTTCGCTGCAAGGAAAGAAAATTCGATGGTTAAAAACGTCAAAAGTAAAATAGCTATTAAAACAGGATTAACTTTTTTCTCATGCAAGTAATACGTCAGTAAAAGTGTGGTCATGAGCATGGTTAAAATAATTGCCAAACCATAAGCGGCTTCCATCTTGACCGATTCCTGAAAGAACAATACGATGCCCGCACAGCCTAACATCAACAACCAGTTTACACTCGGTATGTAAAGTTGTCCGCGCAATTCTGTCGGATAAATCACTTTTACCTTTGGCCAGAAGTTTAATCGTATTGCTTCGTTGATTAAAGTAAATGATCCCGATATCAACGCCTGACTTGCAATGATAGCTGCAAGGGTAGAGATAGCGATTCCGATAGGTAAGAACCATGGCGCCATCAATTCAAAAAACGGGTTACGATCATTCAATAATTCACCATTGTGTTTCAATAGCCAAGCACCTTGGCCCATATAATTCAATACCAACGTTACTTTCACAAATATCCAGCTTACACGAATGTTTTGCTTTCCACAATGACCTAAGTCGCTGTACAAAGCTTCCGCTCCTGTAGTACATAAAAACACAGCACCAAGCATCCAGAAGCCATTGGGGTAATTGACTAATAACTGCCAGCCGTAATAAGGATTCAATGCTTTGAAAATTTCAGGTGCATATTGCATCTGACTAACGCCTAGCATTGCTAACATCGAGAACCAAATAAACATCATAGGTCCAAAAAACTTCCCAACGAAGTTGGTCCCGAATCGCTGTATGATAAAGAGAGATAAAATTATAACTAGCACTATCGGAATCAATGGCAGCTCCGGATTAATCTTCGTGAGTCCTTCGATAGCGGATGAAACGGATATGGGGGGCGTTATAATACTATCGGCAAGCAAGGTAGCCCCACCAAGCATAGCAGGGAATACGAGCCAAGGGTTTTTACTCCCGCGCACTAAGGCATATAAAGAAAAGATTCCTCCTTCACCTTTATTATCGGCACGCAGGGTAATAATAACATACTTAATAGTAGTCTGTAAAGTAAGCGTCCAGAAAATTAAAGAAACTCCTCCTAAAATAACAACATCGTTGATAGCTGAGTTCGCACCAATGATGGCCTTCATTACATATAGCGGCGAAGTACCAATGTCGCCATAGATAATTCCTAGAGTGACAATTAATCCGGCGAGGGATAGTTTGTTGAGGGAGGCGTGCTTTTGCAAAGCTTCTTGAATTAAAGGAGCAAAGGTAAATTGTTTGTTTACATAATGAACCTAATCAAAATAAAAATAATAGGCTGAGCGTCAAAATGGTTTCTTTCAAATTCATATCTTTGCACCACCAAAAAGTCATCAAATTTTAATCAATAAAAAATCAAAAAAATGGTATTTGACCTCGAAATGATTAAGCGCTTTTATGCTTCGTTACCTGCGAAAGTAGAAGCAGCACGTACGTTAGTAGGACGACCTCTTACATTAACTGAGAAAATTTTATATGCCCATTTGTCGGGTGAAAATCCTAGCACTCCTTACGAGCGCGGGAATTCATATGTTGATTTTAATCCTGATCGTGTAGCGATGCAAGATGCAACGGCTCAGATGGCCTTATTGCAATTCATGCAGGCTGGTCGTGCAAAGGTTGCTGTTCCAAGTACAGTGCATTGCGATCACTTAATCATGGCAAAAACCAATTCGAAAGAAGATTTAGCATTTGCAGTGAAAGAGAGTGAAGAGGTTTATAATTTCCTTGCTTCTGTTTCGAATAAATACGGAATCGGTTTCTGGAAGCCAGGGGCAGGTATCATTCATCAGGTAGTTTTAGAAAATTATGCATTCCCAGGCGGAATGATGATTGGAACGGATAGCCATACCGTTAATGCAGGTGGATTAGGAATGGTTGCAATCGGAGTTGGTGGTGCTGATGCTTGTGATGTGATGGCAGGCTTGCCTTGGGAGCTAAAATGGCCTAAGTTAATCGGGGTGAAGTTGACAGGTAAGTTAAATGGTTGGGCTGCACCGAAAGATGTGATTTTAAAAGTGGCTGGTATCTTAACTGTAAAAGGTGGTACTGGTGCTATCGTTGAATATTTTGGTGAAGGTGCAACTTCAATGAGCTGTACTGGAAAAGGAACTATCTGTAATATGGGTGCTGAGATTGGTGCAACTACCTCTACTTTCGGATACGATGATAGTATGGAGCGTTACTTAAACGCAACTGGAAGAGCAGATGTAGCAGAAGCTGCAAATGCAATTCGTGAGCACTTAACAGGTGATGCAGTTGTATATGCGAACCCTGAAAAATATTTCGATGAGGTTATTGAAATTAATTTAGATGAGTTAGAGCCGTACATCAACGGACCATTCTCTCCCGATTTAGCAACTCCAA